>JAHEKD010000028.1 GCA_024638545.1 Gammaproteobacteria bacterium | reverse complement strand
GTCGACTAAAAGTATCATATCGGATTACACCAATAAGCACCTGATGCCGGTTAACAACTGGTAACTCATGGAAATTCAGCCAAAATGGGTGATTAATGATATCTCGTTCACTGGCTCTTGCGGGCAGACAGGCTATATCAGTGGACATAATTGATGCCACTGCAACCTGTTTTCGTGCTTTTAATAACGCCTGTAAGCTAACCATGCCTATAAGCCGGTGTTCAGCATCTGTAACATAGACATAATATCGATCAGAGTCTGCGTCGATTCGGATCTGCTTTAATGCATCGTAAACCAGACAATCTGACAATACTGACACAGGCGATGGATCCATCAAATAGCCGGCGCTGCCTTCAGGATAGTTGAGTAAACGATGTAGTTTTTGTGAATGTGAAACCGGCAGCACGCCAAGTATCTGTTCCCGCGAATTTGCCTCTAATGAATGAATAAAGACAAGCTGTGCATCAAACGGTAATTGTTCCAGGATTTTGGCCGCCGAGCTAATTTTCATTCCCTGCAGGATGCTCGTTGCTGTTTTTTGCGGTATTTTCTCCAGGCTTTTCGCCGCTGATTGTGGTTTAAGCGTCTCCAGAAATTTACCCATTGCCCGTATATCAATATCATTCAGAGCCTGAACAGCTTCAGAAGGATGGTTGGTGAAAAAAGAATCTACTAGTTTTTTTTCAAGTTCCATAACCGGGCCTTTCAGTTTAAACGTGTCGATATGTAGACATTAAATTGCTCTGCAGGAACCATCATTAATCCTTCATCTGTGTCAATCGAAATAAATGTCGAACCTATTTCTGTGACGATTCCCTCAATATTGTTTATACGAATACGATCACCGACATTATATTTGCGTCTTAAGTAATGGGCTGCAATTATGTTCGATGTGGTTGTCTTTGCCCCGAGTCCAAATGACAAAGCGGCTGCAAAAACAATTCCGGCGAGTAGTGTGATTGCCACTGAGATCAGAATAGTATTGTCAATACCGAGCTGTTCAAGGGCAATGATAATTGCTAGTCCAATGACAAGTATTTGAGCAAGATTGCCTATTTGGCTGGTGCGTGAAAGATCACTGGTGGCAGCAGCACGAGACGTAAATACACGGACAATATCGCCTATCCAGACACCTGCCAAAATAATGACCATACCCGCAAACACTCGAGGGAGATAGGCAGTGACGTAACCAATTATTTTCGAAACTGCCGGTAAACCCAGGACTTCTAGTGATGCAGCCAGAAAGAAAAACAGTATTATCCAAAAAACTATTCGCTCGATAATCAAGGGCAGGGATCGATAGGTTTTTGATTCCTTAACCCTTGTACTAATTGGCTGAGTTCTTGATAAGCGATTCACACCCAATTGTGTAAATCGCTCTGCCAGTTCACTAATTATCCTCGCTATTAACCATCCAAGTAAAAGCAGCAGTAGTGCACCCACTAAAGTTGGTAAATATGTAAAGGATAGATCAACAACCCTTGAAATAGATTCAATAAGTGAAGTAGCCCAATTATTAATATCCAACCCAAATCCTCAATTTATTAGTTAACGTTATCAAATTTAACCTCACCATTTTGATTTACGCCATTTGCCGCAAAAACAGTGGTCACCCTCGATGAAAGAAAACACGAGCGTTCAAGATGCCGTGAAATTATTTAAGTCACTGCCCTATTATTGTCTGCAAATAGTATAAGTAACAAATTTAATAAATAAAACAATTTTAATTTGTTATTTCAATAAATAATTTTACTTAATATTATGATAAATTTAAGTTAATTAATGGCATCCATTGAAATTCAGGATTACATAAATCAAAAATTATATTTTAAGAATAGAATAAGCAAGATTATTGTATAACTTATTGTAATACATGGATATAATTAAAATAATTACTATCGATTTAAATATCACGCGCAAATGTGTAATATCAATAGTATTGTTTTAAACAAAATAAATTAATTAGTATCGTGACGTTAGAGCCTGATCATAATTAAAATAATAAATTACATGTGCATTTATATAAAATAATTTAAATCATATTGCTGTTTTAAAAAGTGCTATAAGACTTGTCCCGGACTATCTACTACGTCTGTACTACGTAGATTTAGAGAATTATCATCTTATCGATTAAAAAGTGTCAGATATTGAGTTTAACCTGTCTTAGAAGAAGAATGTAAATGATGGTTGAAAAAACTAAGTGCCTGCCTGATAAGCTCTATTCTACTGTTCTTGCGCAGATAAACTGCAAACGCATTGCGCCGTATCGTTGGAGCATCGTTTACTTTGTATAGCTGGCCATTGTCAAGAAATGGTAAAACAGATTTCTCAGCAAGATAACCGGCCCCGCCGCAACTAAGCATAAAATTAAGTGCAATTGAACCCTGTGAAATTCGTTGAACTGGGGGTGGTGCATCAGGAAAGTAGCGCGCGTGTTGCAATGCATGCATTTCTCCCCAATCGACCATGATATAGTTACCTAGTGCTTGGCTGGCATTTTGATTCGGCAATCGTGATACCATGATAAGTGAAATATTAGCAATTTCTTCAATCAAGAATTCTTCAAGTTGCGGGGGCTCATACAGGAATATCAAATCAAGCACTCCGTCTAGCATACGGCGTAGCAAACGCTCATGGCCGTATGCTTGTAGAATCAAAGAAAGATTAGGTATTGCGTTATGGACTCGATGAGACCAGGATTGCAATCGCACATCCCATAAGCTGAAGATGCCTCCTACTGCTAATTGAAATTGCGTATCCTCAGCCGCACCAACATCCTGCTTCGCCTTACGCCATAGTGCAATCATTGATTCTGCATGACGTAACATTCGACGACCTTCAGGCGTTGGCTGTATATCACGACGCTGTCGATCGAATAAATCAACACCAAGTGAACGCTCTATTTTTTTTAGACGAGCGCTCACTGCCGACTGTGTTAGGAATAATTCTTCAGCAGCTTTGCCAAAATGACGCGTGCGATTGATTTCAAGAAGCGTTCGTAATGATTCAATGTCCATAAGAGTTGCTGTTTTATTAAAATAATTTATCGTATAGAGGATTGCTACTAAAAATATTTGTCTAATTATATATAAATAGACTGCGTAACTCATTTGATTTTTTTACAAATCGAATAAACTGAACAATCAGTAACAAATAGGTGCGTATGACCCAACGTATGAAACGGATGATGCGTTTACTATGGCGTTTGTTTATATTGAAGCCTGCCAATTCACCACACGCATCGTTTACATAATAATATTAATCTGTATGCTAACTTGTTGCTGGATTTGAATAAACGATTGGGATTCAAGGTGTTTGTGCCATCTCATGTCGTCTAGGTGCCCCTGATGCGGATTTGCGGTGCATTAGAGCGATGAAGCTCACCGGCATGCAGATCAATCGCATGAGTTATATTTGCAACAACTTCTTTCATTATTAAATTCGCCAGTCTGCTTGCCAATGATCCCCTTTCAGATCCAGGAAATGAACGATTCAAATCTCTTCGATCAGGCAGATAACTTGAATGTGTCTTGCCTTTTGCTAATTTTGCATTTTTTCAAGAAATTCAATGATCATTTCTGGCATTTAGAATGTGATTGCAACACGCGCAGATTTGCTGAAAGGACAGGCGGCTGAGCTCATGGCTAGCCACGATCCAGTATCAGTTGATTTTTCACCTTAAATTAGACGTATATATTGTAGCTAGCCATCTATCGACGGTTTATCTGAATAAAATGCATGACACCTCGATGCCAGGGCACCGGTGGATCAACCTTATCCTGGAATTTTAATTCTGATCCATCCAGCGCATGAGCAATAAGCCAGCTATGCTTGTCAGGCATTTCTGCACGGCCTACTAACACGTAGTCCTGCGTCAGGAAAAGTGTCCTGATATCAGTTTTTCCATAGGGTTTGAACATTCCGCTTCCATCTGCCATATCAATCGCTTCCCGGTGACTTAGTAGCGCAACATCCAGCTGCGCCGTTCCGATCAGGCTCGCAATGCGGCCAGATGTGGGTGCACGGGCAACACGTGCGCTGGCTTTGGGAAGATTTTGATTCAGTAATGTCACGATTTGTTTGGCTAGCTTGTAAGTAGCCAGGTCCTGTTTGTGGCAACCAATTATCAGATGCTTCTGTCTGTAAACAATCCATTGATTATAAAGTGTATGCGCCCACACATCCCTCGTGATAATGGTGCAACCAAGCCCGCAGCATGCGTAAAGTATGTCTCGACGACGCATAATTAAACTTATCTTTCGCTGGGCTTAATGAACACGTCTTCGTTAAGTACGGCAGTAACGACATAATTGGGGACATCAACGACTTGTCCAACTCTTAAGTCAACAGCAACACTGGCGATAATATAAGCCTGCTCTGCACTCAGACCATATTCCCGCTGAATATAGTCGATCATTTTAATCAGAGCATCACGTGCTGCCAGTGTAAGGTCCTCGGAAAGATTTTCAAGATTGGCTATTTTCTCACTTTCAAGATATTGCATTGGCGCAGGAACTTCACCTGCTGTTTTCAAGGGATAGCCAATAGTCTGATAAAACTGTGATGGTTCTATTGCTTTTATTTGGGCACCACCTTCAACCTCAGGACCTTTTATCGTTTCTCCAAGCCCTTTTCGTACCTGTGTAGTTAACCTGACAACCGCACCCATTTCGATTGCGGTCCCGGAGACTTCACCATCGCCTTGAGCGTAATGCACATCACCGACAAATAAACCGCAGCCATCAATAAAACACGGCAGCAGAAGTGTGGTTCCGATTTGCATTTGTTGCACATCCATATTACCGCCGTTTTCCCGCGGAGGAATGGTTCTCAGACATTTATCTTTATGGGGAGCCTCTGGCCCGCATACATCTGTGGGCAGTGCACCGATTGGCTCCGGGGGCAGTGCGACGCCTTTCATCGCTGCCAGCTCAGTTTCACGCTTCAGCCAAATATCAACTTCTGTTTCGCCCGGCAATACCCCGACTGAACCCATAAATGCTTCATAGGGAACTCGAACACCCGGCATTTGATCCGATTCGGCATGGGTTCGCGAAGTCCGCCAGTTAACCAAATAAGGTTCAGTATAAATGTCACGTAAAAACCCAAAGCCTGGAACTATAACAGTATAGCCGTATTGATCTGGTTCTATATCGAGCAAGGTAATGGCCAGTACATCCCCTCGCTGAGCACCTTCAATATAAACAGGTCCTGTCATTGGATGCACAAGATTAAGATCAACGGCAGCCAAGTCATCTGCAATGGAATCCAGCTGCAAATCCGAATCCAGAGCGTCGCGTGTATGGAAAACAATTTCATCACCCGGTTTTGCTGTTGCAACGGCAGGTATCATTGGATGATACCGATTGAAACAATTAGGATCGTCGACACAATGTGCACCCTCTTTAGATATAGTGACTGTGTCGTGCCATTGCTGATCGCTGGTGTCGGCGATTGCATTTGCATTCAGGCAGATTATTGCTGTCGATAGCAGTAATTTTTTCATCTCATCTCCTCTTAACATTGTGTTTTCAGATTCATCTTAAACAGATTAGCCAAATCTGTCTAGCATAAAATCATTAGAGGATCGGTGACGAGTGAAAATCATTTACTCAACTAACTCGACCCTATCTTGAATCCAACAAAAACATACCTTAACTTGTAATTCAGACTAACATCATATCAGCAATGTGTCCTGTACACTTAGCGTATCAGCGATCCTGATTGTTAACGTAATTCATTGATAAGAAATACCAGTTTCAGATGTAGACAAATCCAGGAACGATTTTTATTCTGATTTATTCGTCACTATCGCCAAGAAATGCAATCAAGGCATCAGCATATTCCGATGAGTTTTGAATGTCATTATGCGTTGCGTTGGTGATTACTCTCACTGAAACCTGCTCAGGAGAAAATGCGTTAATAAATGCATCAGTTCGTTCTCTTGGAATGATGCCGTCCTGCTCAGCAACGAGCACCAGAACAGGCGCCTGAATTCTGTTTATCTCCTTAACAGCATCGAAGCGGTCTTTAAGCAGCAGCGAGACAGGAAAAATTGGATAGATGTCCCTTGCCATATTCAGCACACTATCGAATGGGGTGACCGCAATCAACTTACTCACATTGCGCTCTGCTGCCAGCAGAACGGCAACCAGGCTGCCCAGGCTGCGCCCCATGACCGAGATGCTATCATGAGTTTCACTAACCTTGTCAAATATATTGAGCGCATCCGTTATCAATCCTGACTCCGTTGGTTTTCCCGAACTGCCGCCATAGCCTCGATAGTTGACGAGATAAAGTGTATACGCTGGGAAATACTGCCGGAATTCCGGAATATTCCAGGCAACGTCTTCGGCATTTCCTCCAAAATAGATCAAGGCATTTCTCCCGGAGCCGATTCGCCAGATCCCGATTGTTTCTCCCGCGCTTTGCCAGCTGACTGGTTCTTCATTCACGAAATTGTTTGGTGGTGTAGGCAAATACAGGAACTGGCGCTGGCCAACGTACAGCAGTGCAGTGATACCGGCATATGTTACTGCCGCGATTGTCACTAACCAGGCAAGCAAATTTCCCATCTGTCTTTAATTCATACCTTAATCTATGAACTGCGTTCCTCAGTACTTAAACTTATGTGAAATAAGCAATTAATTCAATTCCCTGCTGGAAATAACGATACTCAGCGTCTATTATTTCCTGAAAATTGTTTATTTACAGCGCTGCAAGTCCGGGAGAGGCGTTCATACCATTCCCCCAATAATAGCTTCCTATCCAACAGCTTGACAACTCATGGTCGTAAACGTCTAATGTTTATCATAAAAATTTAACGTGGGAAATTTTCGTGGTGTTCAGTAAAGGCGACTTGACTCGAACGTATTCACCTGTCTATCAAGGCTTTGATAGGTGATAGCGATTCATGAGCGATTCGGCAATTTCAGAATTATCAGCCCGCAGAGTTTGGGACAGCCGGGGCAATCCAACGGTCGAAGTCGAGGTGAAGTTGGCGGGTGGCGCCATGGGCCGTGCTATTGCACCTGCCGGCGCATCTCGGGGAACGCGCGAGGCAATCGACTTGCGAGATGGCGGCTCATTACTCGAAGGCAGGAATGTTATGCAGGCCGTTACCAATGTGAATGCGCTTATCGCGCCAGCGCTGATCGGGATGGATGCATGCGGCCAGCAGGACGTTGACAATCTAATAAAAGCGCTGGATGGTACCCCCCTGAAATCAAAACTGGGTGGAAATGCAGCGGTTGCGACTTCAATGGCTGTGCTGCACGCGGCGGCGGCTGCAGAACAAGTGCCGCTATGGCAACATATCGCGAAGTTGTCTGGTCAAAAGCCCAGCCTGCCTCTGCCCGAAATTCAGATATTTGGTGGCGGTGCACATGCCGGCCGCCGGGTCGATGTGCAGGACTTCATGGTGATGGTGCCTGGCGCTGAAAGCTTTGATGAAGTCCTGGAGATCACTTCTGAAATCTACCGTGCAGCAGGCGCTATCATGAAGCAAAAAAGCAGTAATGTTGGTGTCGCGGATGAAGGTGGCTGGTGGCCTGTTTTTGATAACAATGAGCAGGCCCTGGAAACCTTGCTGCAGGCGATCGAGCAGGCGGGTGAGACGCCTGGTGACCGGGTTGTTATTTCACTCGATATCGCGGCTTCCGAATTCGGTGATAACGGCCGCTACCGGCTGGCGCTGGAAGATCGCGATCTCAGTCGAGATGAGATGATCAAGTTACTGGGCACCTGGATTGATAACTATCCGATTGTTTCAATTGAGGATCCACTGGCTGAAGACGATCCTGAGGGTGTCATCGCCTTTACACAGGAATTTGGCGATCGCATACAAATCATCGGTGACGACTACCTTGTAACGAATGAAAACCTGGTCTCACAGGCCGCCGATGACGGTGCCTGCAACGCGGTCCTGATTAAAGTCAATCAGTCGGGCACCGTGTCAGAATCAATAGCCTGTCTGGCGAGCGCACGCGAGCGAGGGTATCGTTGTGTGGTATCTGCGAGGTCTGGTGAAACCGAGGACGTCACAATCAGTCATCTGGCGGTTGGTCTTGATGCCGGCCAGTTAAAGGTCGGCTCATTTTCACGCTCTGAAAGAATGGCAAAGTGGAATGAATGCCTGCGAATTGCCGATCACGCAAGCTCAATCTGCTTCGTCAAAGGTGACCCGCTAGCAGGTACATGGTGGGCCAGGCAACAAAAAGAAGAAATAAAATGAAACTGATGCGCCATTGTAATCGCTATGGCCGCTCAGAATAGAAGCATTATCTCGCATGCTTCGAACAGTGAATTAGTGCACACCCCACCTGCCGTTAAACATGACTATCGCGAGTGCATACAGCATCAATGCCAGTATCACCACCGTTGCGAATCCAAAATGGATCGCAATTATGGTCGCCAACACCGCACTTAACACTGATGCGCAGCCATTGACTCCCCAGACCCAGGGAATAAAGTCCGGATCTACCTCACCCAGCCGAGCCAATCCCAGCGGAAACGGCATGCCCATGCAAAATCCAATAGGCGCAATAAGCATGGTGGAAATGATCACTTTCACTGCGGTAGGTAACCAGTTTAATATTGAAAACAATGGACCCAGCACCAGCAGATAAAGCAACCCGGTCAAAACAATGCCTTTTACCGCCCTGTTAACGCCGAATTTATACAGTTGCGATTGAGTATAGCGTTGCGACCATGCACTGCCCAGTCCCGCGAAAAGAAGAAAGCTGGCAAGGACTACCGCTGTGGCATACAGCGGATGATGTAAAAATAGAATGAATCTCTGGATAAACGCAATTTCGATAAATAAAAATGCCAGCCCTAATAGAAAAAAGTAGCAGCCAACACGTCCATAGCTAATATGTCCTGACCGTTGATTGTCGTTAAAACGTTTAAAACATAGCGGCAACAGGATTAACAGCATGCTGGCAAACGCTGCCTGAATTAAAGTGGCGATGAGTATCAAATAACCCCACTCCAGCAACGGCATTCCACCCTGTCCTCGCAGGGCAAGTATCTCTTTTAATACGCTCCATTTAAAAAAATGGAAAAAATAAGGCTGGTTGTCACTGGACGGCTGAAGGTTAAACTTGTAATCGTCTATATAGCTGGCGGCTTTCTCACCCAGTAGCGCCTGTGCACCCTGGTAAAAGTAAGGTTCTGCCAGAATGTTATACTGATTCGTTTCGGCAATCGTAATGCCAGGATAATAGGCCGTATCAAAGGAGCGTGCTTCGCAGAACTTCTTTATCGTATTGATTTGCGCATCGCTAAAGTTGCCGTTTTTTATAAGCAAGGTGCTGGTCTGCCAGCCACGAATCAGGATTAATCTTTTATCAGGCTCATCAATGCCAGACTGACGTAATGCGTCTACTGCGGTGGCAAACAGTTTAAGAGTATCGCGGGGAGGCAGCTTAATCCAGCGGCTGATCGCAAGTATCCCATCATGATTAAGGTGCGCGAGATATTCCCGCAACGCCTGCACCGTGTAGAGATAGTTTTCACTCAATGAATAAAGTCCTGCCGACGATGCGCCAAAGGAGTCCATCGATGCTATCTGTATCAGATCATAGTGCTGGTTACTACCGCTGATAAAACCTCTGGCCTCGTCGATATGCACATCGATATTTTCCGCCGTATAAATCCCTCCTGCAAAGTCGCTATAGTCCTGACGCACCAATTGCACTATTTGCGGGTTGAGTTCCACGGCATCAATCTGCCCGGCCCCGTGATAGTTTGCCTGTAACACATCGGTCCCGCCACCGGCACCGAGAATGAGAATTTGTTCCGGTTTAACAATGTGGTAAGGGAGTGCCGAGCTGATTTGATCGAGGTAGGCGAGATGTTCTCGCTTATCCGTATGCGCCGTAATAACGGTCATTGCATCAGCATCCGTAAACAAGGCAAGCTGTTGCGGTGGTTCACCCGTGGCATTCAGGCTTAAACCCGGAGCATAGCGCAGTGGGATCTGCGGACTTTCCATCACGGTGATCAAACCTAGGGGGCTTGAATACTCATCGATAACACGAGATCCACTGATTTGTAATGTCTGGTTCAGCCCCTTGTAGGGAGAAGTGTTTAGCGAAAGCCAGTCATCCGGTAAAAACCACGGTATCAGCGAGGCCAACATAAGGACTATTGCTGCTCGCCGTGGCGGGTGCTTTAGCTCCCACCAGGCCAGGGCAGCAGCGGCAATTCCCAGACAACCGAGGACTTGAAGCGCTGTGGCGGGAAAGACCAGAAATAACAATATCACTATCCCGAGGCTGCCAATACTGGCACCCAGCAGATCTGCACAGTAGACGCCACTAATTTCACCGCGATAGCGGAATAGTGTAAGGCCGATGCAGTTGGCTACAAAAAAGAAAGGCAAGGTTAGCGATAAATAGATCAGGAAAAGCCGCAATGGCTGGTCAAGGTCCCACAATAACTCCTCAGGATTAAACGATATTTGCTGGGCGATAAGGTAACACCCTATTGTTGATAAGCCAAAAAGCGCAGCATTGCTAATGTAAGCGACAGCAAAACGGGGTAGAAGCCGGTGCGATGTAAGAGACAGAATAGCGCCACTGGCACCATAACCGAGCAGGGCCAGGCTGATAATCATATAGGCGAAATGGTGCCACTGGATGATGGAGAACAGGCGCAGCAGCAGCAACTCGTAAGCAAGTGAGGTAGCGGAAAGTAAAGCGATGGAATACCAGGGTGGCCGCGTGTTTTCCATCTTAGAGGCAGTACTGATTGCTTAGTGTTCGCCGGTTAATGGTACAAACCTGACCGGCAGAATTTGATGGGTAGTGACTTTCCCGTTAGCATCTTTTTTCACCAGCACGAGCTGCTGTACCATGAAACGGCTGCCTACCGGTATCACCATGCGTCCGCCAGGTTTGAGTTGTCGTATCAATGGAGGTGGAATATGGCTGGCTGCCGCCGTTACCACAATGCTGTCAAAGGGTGCGTTTTCCTCCCATCCATAATAACCGTCACCAAGTCGCACATTAACATTATCATACTGCAGTTGCGTTAAGCTCTCCCTGGCCCGATTGCCCAGCGGTTCAATAATTTCAATGGTGAATACCTCATCAACAAGTCCTGACAGGATAGCGGCCTGATAGCCAGAGCCGGTGCCCACTTCCAGCACTTTGTGCTTCTGTTCAGGCATTAGAAGGTCTGTCATCAGCGCTACAATATACGGCTGGGAGATTGTTTGCCCATGCCCGATAGGTAGCGGACGGTTTTCATAGGCATACCGCTGCTGTTCCGGGGGCACAAACTCATGCCGCGGCACCTTGCCTATGGCGGTCATAACTTCCGGGTCGAAGGCCGTTTTATTAATATAGTCGCTGGTGCGTATGAGATCCACTTCAATATCCTTCACCATGGCCTGGCGGGCCAGGTTAAGTTCGTCATGTGTCTGCGCAAATGCG
>JAHEKD010000505.1 GCA_024638545.1 Gammaproteobacteria bacterium | reverse complement strand
AATGCTATAATTGATCCGAAAAGAGCCAGCAATACGGGATCCGGGCCAGTTACTTCCCATTGTTCGTGTCTCGGCAGCGCCTGCGTTACCATATCGCTCATTGAAAATACTCCCTTACCGCATTTTTGAAGGCATCACCGCGCTGCTTGTAGTTGTCGAACATATCAAAGCTGGCGCATGCCGGTGAGAACAGGACCATGTCATTATCGCCTGCCAGCTCGTCTGCCATTTGAACGACCTCATCAAGGTTACGGGCATTCATCCTTGGCAGCGCCGGCGGTAAAATTTTCTCGATGCAGTCTGTGTCCCTGCCAAACAGCACCACCGCTTTCACCCGACGCGCAAGCGTATCGGTCAGTATCGAAAAATCAGCGTCCTTGGCATCGCCGCCAACAATCAGGATAATCGCTTTATGCTGACCGCTGATTGACGCCAGCGTGGCGCCCGGGTTGGTGCCCTTGGAATCGTTAATCCACTCGACGTTCCCCCACTCACCGATGAATTCAAATCGGTGGGGGAGTCCCTTGAAACACATCAACCCGTTCCTGGCTACATCAAAATCAATTCCTGCCAGATACACCACCGCCATCGCCGCCAGCGTATTGAGCTGATTATGCCGGCCTTTTAAAGGCAATTGATCTGCCGCAATCAAATGAGTGTCACCCTGGCACAACCACTGGCTTCCTTTATTCCCGCGGATACCAAAATCTTCGCTGTTTACAGGTTCACCGGAACCGAAGCTGATGATTTTGTCCATTGAACCAGATGGCGGGTAGCTGAGTGTATCGTCACGATTGTAGACAGCGGTTATTGCGTTATTAAATATTCTTTGCTTGGCAGCACAATAGGCATCAATGGATTCGTATCTATCCATATGGTCAGGAGTGACATTCAGGATCACCGCAACTTGTGACTTTAGATGATGCGTTGTCTCTAACTGGAAACTTGAAAGCTCCAGCACATAGATCGCCGCCGGCTCATCCAGTAATTCAAGTGCGGGACGGCCAAAGTTACCCCCAACCTGAGTTTGCAAGCCGGCAGCTGTTAACATTTCTGCGCACAGAGCAGTTACCGTGCTTTTTCCGTTTGAACCGGTAATGGAGATAACGGGTTTCTCTACCTCAAAAGCGAAAAGCTCTATATCACCGACCACCGGCACGCCGGCATCAAGCGCACGAGAAATTTCCTCGGTATGGATAGAAATGCCGGGGCTCACGATAACAAGATCAGATTCCAGCAGCACCTGAGCATCAAATTTTCCTGTTAACAGGGATATATTTGAATACTTGCGTCGAATTTCATCAAGGTGTGGTGGTGACGTCCTGGAATCCATGGCGGTCACCCTTATGTTTTTTGAATCAAGATACTTTATACACGAACGTCCGCTATCGCCCAGTCCGACAACTGCAGCGCTGTTTACCTGGGCGAGCAGCCGGTTTGCCCCGGGAGTGAGAATTGTGCTTTGCTGCTGCATTATCCTATCTCAACTTCAAGGTAGCCAGACCAACGAGAACCAGCATCAGGCTTATTATCCAAAAACGCACGATCACACGGGGTTCCGGCCAGCCCTTTAATTCGAAGTGATGATGCAGGGGTGCCATTCGAAAAATTCGTTTGCCTATCAGCTTAAAGGAGGCCACCTGAATAATGACCGAGAGTGTTTCGATCACAAACAGGCCGCCCATGATAAATAAGGCAATTTCCTGACGCGCGATGACGGCGACAACGCCAAGTGCAGCACCAAGTGATAACGCGCCAACATCGCCCATGAACACTTGTGCCGGGTAAGTGTTGAACCATAAAAAGCCTAAACCCGCTCCGACAATAGCGGCACAAAATATTATCAATTCCCCGGCGCCGGCAATATATGGTATGCCAAGGTAACTGGAAAATATGGTATTGCCGGCCAGGTAGCAGAAGACGGCTAAACCACCGGCAACCAGCACCGTAGGCATGATAGCCAGTCCATCCAGTCCATCTGTCAAATTAACGGCATTGCTGGAGCCAACAATCACCAGATAGGCGATAACAAGGTAGCCAAAAAGGCCCAGCTGAATTGAAATATCTTTAAACAGCGGGATGATAAGCTGCGTCTCATCAGGCCCTTGCGCCGTTGTGAACAACCACAATGTCGCGATTAACGCGACTGCTGACTGGCCCAGGAATTTATTTCCTGAACCGATTCCACGCGAATTTTTGTGTTTGATTTTTAAATAATCATCATACCAACCGATCAAGCCAAATCCGATGGTTACAAAAACAACCACCCAGACATAATGGTTGGAAAGGTCAGCCCAGAGCAAAGTCGAAATAACCAGCGCGAGAATGATTAATGCACCACCCATTGTAGGTGTACCGGATTTCTGCAGGTGTGTTTGGGGACCGTCTGTGCGCACAGTTTGTCCAATCTGCCGATCTGTCAGCTTGCGAATCATCCTTGGGCCAAGCAACAGTGCCATCAGCAGAGCAGTAATTACGCTGCAAATACCGCGAAAGGTCAGATAGCGAAAGACATTCAGCGCATGGAATGTATCTGCCAGTTGATCAAATAGCCAAAACAACATTTATCGCTGACCTCCACTGTCGTTCGAAATCAGTGCTTCAATTACGCGCTCCATGCGCATTGAACGAGAACCCTTCACTAAAATAATGCAATCGGATACTAATTCACTCACAACTGCCTCGACCAAGGTTTTAATTCGCTGAGTATTGAATCCATGCTCACCGAATGCCTTTGCGCCCAGGTGCATCAGTGTGCCGATGCTAAGAAATGCATCTACATTACGTTGCGCCGCATATTCGCCAATTTGCCTGTGTAAGTGCGGACCCTGTTGACCTAATTCTCCCATATCACCCGCAACCAGAATTTTTTTAGTGCCCGG
>JAHEKD010000504.1 GCA_024638545.1 Gammaproteobacteria bacterium | reverse complement strand
TGTTGTGGTGGTGCGGTCACCATTGCGTTTGAAAAAATAGAGCGGCGGCCCCGATGGCTTTAGGATAGTCAGGAATACCTGGATAAGGATGACGCTATACTGGTCACGCATTTTGGCGAGGATGGGCCGACACGCAGGTTTTTTGATTCGATCGCAGATTTGGATCAAAACCATGATAACCATACATTAGTCGAAAACTTCAATCCGCTGATGCCGGATGTGGTTGTATTCGGGGCAGGGCATGTTGGTTCGGCCTTAGTAAACGTACTGGCAGGACTCCCCTTCAGAATTCATTGGGTTGATGAGCGTAGTGAATTGTTTCCACAGGATTTGCCCGCCAATGTGAATCTGTATACCGATGCAAACTGACTAACGAGTTGCCAGACCAGGCGCTTAATATTGTGATGAGTCACTCACACGAACTTGATGAGGATATATGCTTTCATTATCTGAGTGAAAAATCATTTCACTTTTTAGGTCTTATCGGATCGAAAACCAAACGTGCTCGATTTCTGCACCGCCTGCGCGATCGCGGTATCGTGCAAGAACAGCTGAATCGCCTGACCTGCCCGATTGGTGTATCTGAAGTGACCGGAAATTCACCGCCGGAAATAGCCATTGGCGTTGCGGCTCAACTACTCGGAATCAGGGATAAAATTAAACTGGATAACGCTTTGAATGACTGAGGAGGCCAATTCCGGATAACGCATCGGATAGCATGGTCATAATCGACCCGCTCGCGGGAACCTTTTCACATGTTGTTATTTAGATTTTTACTCGCGCCTATTAATCTTTAATTATCATAACATCATGGCGCAAAGTGTGGGTTGGCTTTTAATAACTCCTGAATAATCCGAGCTATTTAAAAAGCTCGCTGTATTTAACTCATTGAAACTAAAGACTTAATTTTATTTGTGCCGCTTAGGTGTTATCTACAGGCGATTATCTTTGGCTGCTCAACTTCAGTCGCAATTGTGACTTCAGCGATTAAAGTTAACGTAGTTTGTCAAAATATTTAACATTTATTAACTTTACACTTTACTACGCATCGATTAAATTAGTTACAAGAATTTAATATTCAAAGATTACCTACCCCTAAAGACGAATGCTGGATAGCAGATCAAATGTTATCCAGTATTTCGTCGAATTTTAAAACCTTCTTAGATTTCAGTACCGATTATCAACTGTTGCCGCGTTGACCGGTTACTATTCTAATTCAAGGATGCTTGCTGCGCAGGTCTGCGTGATTGCCCGCAGGTGTGGTCTGATTTGTTAAAATGCGGGTAATGATGATCTCAGAATTTTTTGATGGTTTCCGGGCGTTAATCTGAAAACTCATTCAGTTTGTCAAGTAGACGTTTATAGTCAGGTTCAGCTTTGTAGTGAGCAGAATCCGGTGTGTTGTAAATGTACATGCATTTTTTTATATCATGACGCAAAACCGAAATTTCATCAACATTGCCGCCGTGATTAGCCAGTACACGCTCTGTTTTTTTTACTAAGCTGGCGCACTCAACATTCCAGTGTGCCTCAAGGTCCTCTGATTTAACGGGGATTCGTTCATTAGCGATTGAATCAGTCTGGGCTATCACCGGTGAAGAAAAAACTAGATAGCAAAGCCTAAAAACAGCCGTACTCGAAATGATGGCGTATATTAAACGTCTCATGACATCATGAGTAATTTGAACTGCTTTTATTATACTGCTATACAAGTCAAGAAAATACTTTCTTATCAGTTATGCTTTCAATTGAGGAAAATAGAATTCTGTAACAACTGCAAAAGACATATAGTGGGATCTTGTCAGACAGCGACCTTGATTTTCGGGCTTTAGATGAAAAGCGTTCTATCTGGCAAAACAGTCCGGGCCAGGGCGATGATAAACAATGGGTATCAGTTGCCGGAACTCAATACGCTGACCGGGTCAGTTGATCAGAAACTGTTTGCCACAGGCATTGGCTTTTCCAATTTCAATGTTGTTTTCTTCAAGTATCTGGCTTCGTGCTGTTTTAATTACAGCCAATAGCCGGTTAATTTGACCGTCGGCAACTGTCTGTGCCTGGTTCTCGATAATCTGGCTTATTTTTTGCAGTTGCGAATCTGAGACTTTGTGGCAAATCGCATCGCTGGTTTCGATGCAGTCTAAATAATCCTTATTGGTGCAGCTCTTTTCAATGTTTATTTTCAGCTGACTGAACAAGCTCCGGCTGATTTCCTCGTCTGCAATGGCTGAAAGTGGCGCTATTGAAATGCTGCTGATAACTGCAAAAATAAGTCTGTACATTTAAATAGCCCGTATGAATATAGTCAAAAAGTGTCAGATGATTGTACAGACTGGCCATGATGGATAAGATGTGAAGGTAAAGTTTTAATGTTTCTAATTGTTAATTTCAACCCCCCGGGCGGTTGTGCAGAAATTCACAAAAGCTCAACAAAAACCGTGACCGGCTCATTTCAGATTGAATTTTTTCCGGCTTGGCATCATAGTTGGGATATGCTGGAAACTTCAAATCAGACCTGCCCATACTGTAATGAGCCTATTGAGCTGGTGATTGACTGCTCGGTTGCCAGTCAGAAGTATACAGAGGATTGTCAGGTGTGTTGCCGGCCAATGATAGTCACAGCGGAAATATCATATCCTGATGAAATCTATGTCATGGTCATGACAGAGGACGAATATATTTAATCCATGAAATACGAAAATATCCTTGAGTCTGTAGGTAATACGCCAGTCGTTCGGCTAAATAAAATTGGTGCCCGGCTGAGTCAGCAACTGTGGTGCAAGCTTGAGAGCTTCAATCGAGGTGGGTCAGTTAAAGATCGACCCGCATTGAATATGATCTTGCAGGCTGAGCAAACGGGTGAATTAAAACCCGGTGATACCATT
>JAHEKD010000503.1 GCA_024638545.1 Gammaproteobacteria bacterium | reverse complement strand
TTCATGGTTCTCTATTATCGGAAATTCGGTTTAATTGCAAACCTGGCCCTGGTGCTGAACCTGATACTGCTTATCGCCGTGCTCTCTGTATTTCAGGCTACATTAACCTTGCCAGGCGTTGCGGGAATTGTCCTGACAGTGGGTATGGCCGTGGATGCAAATGTTCTCATATTCGAACGTATACGCGAGGAGTTGCGCAATAAAGTACCACCACAACAGTCTATACATAAAGGTTATGAGCAGGCGTTTTCAACTATTCTGGACGCGAATATAACCACATTAATTGCAGCCGTTCTGCTTTTCAATTTTGGTACTGGTCCGATAAAAGGCTTCGCCATTACCTTAAGCATAGGTATTTTGACATCCATGTTTACCGCCATCATCGTCACCCGGGTTATCGTGAACTGGCTTTACGGTAATAAAAAACTTAAATCATTGAAAGTGTAGCGACGATGGATTTTTTTAAACAAGACACAGCATTCGATTTTTTAGGCAAACGTAAGATTGCAGCAGCTATTTCAGTTGCTTTGGTGATTTTAAGCATTGCATTGCTCGTGATCCGGGGTTTAAACCTTGGAATAGATTTCACTGGCGGCACGCTGGTAGAAGTGTCGTATACGGAATCGGCTGATATTGAAAAGGTCCGCAGTGCCCTGGAACAGTCAGGATATGACGATGTTATTGTTCAGTATTTTGGAACGGCGAATGATTTGTTAATCCGCCTTCCGTCCAGTGAGAAAAAAGCAGCGCAACTCAGCAGTGAAGTTCTGGATGCGCTGCGGCTGCCTTTTGGCGAGACCGTGACATCAGAAACGGTTAGCCAGGGTAGCGACCAGCAGTGTATAGGATCGGATGCCACAATATCTGCCTGTTCCGTTCAAATGCGAAGGATCGAGTTTGTTGGCCCGCAGGTCGGTGAAGAGCTTACCGAAAAAGGCGGCCTGGCCATGATCTATACATTAATCGGCGTTCTGCTGTATGTCGCGTTTCGTTTTGAATGGCGATTCGCTGTCGGTTCTGTGGTTGCCTTAATACACGACGTTGCCATAACCCTGGGTGCATTTTCGCTGTTCCAACTGGAATTCTCGCTCTCAGTTTTAGCGGCTGTTCTTGCTGTTATCGGTTACTCCCTTAATGATACGATTGTCGTTTTTGATCGCATCCGAGAGAATTTTCGAAAACTGCGAAAAGGTACGCCCGTCAATATCATGAATAACTCAGTCAATCAGACACTAAGACGCACGGTACTGACGTCGGTGACGACAATGCTCGTGGTGCTGGCGTTAATGCTGCTCGGTGGTGAGATCATAAAAGGCTTTTCAATTGCACTGTTTATTGGGATTCTGGTAGGTACATACTCATCAATATTTGTTGCCAGTCCAGTCGTATTAATGCTGGGGATCAAGCGGGAAGATTTATTACCGCCTGAGAAGGAGGGTGCAGAGCTCGATGAGCTGCCCTAGTCCGTATCGTCCGCCGGCCGATCGTCAGAGCGAGTGCTATGAATAAATTGGTGGTTTAATATTGATTTATTTACCCATGAACCGACCAAACCCAGGCTGTGGTGCGCTTTAAGTGAAATGTCCTTTTTGTACTTCTGACGACACCCGGGTTGTGGATTCCAGACTGGCTGACAATGGCGAGATTGTCAGGCGCAGGCGTGAATGCCAGGCCTGTAATGAACGCTTCACAACCTTTGAGCGATCCGAGTTAAGGCCCCCCCAGGTAATAAAATCCGACGCTACTCGTGAACCGTTTGATGAAGAAAAATTACGAAATGGAATACGGATAGCCCTGCAAAAACGCCCCGTAGATACTGATGCAGTAGAGGCTGCAATACATCGAATCATGCGCACCTTAACCTCCAGCGGCGAGCGTGAAATATCCAGTCAGCGTATTGGTGAACTGGTTATGGAACAACTTGCCAGCCTCGATGAGGTTGCTTATATTCGATTTGCATCGGTATATCGCCGGTTCCAGGATCTTGATGCATTTCGCCATGAAGTCGAGCGGCTGATCCGGCAACCCAGCTATGAAGCGGATCAGGATCAATTATCCTTGCTGGAGAAAAATGAAAACAAAAAAGAATAACCAAAACCTTTTCTGCGATAGACAGTATATTATTGCATGCCGTGCAGTTTGCTTCGGTTTCACTATGCGCCCGGCCGGCCGCCGGTATTACTCCGATTTCAGCTGTCAGCTGCCAACATAAGAGCATGTTCTGCAGTTACTGTGATAAGCCTGAGATAAAATACCTGCCACTATTTTTAATGTCAGCAGTACCGTTTATTTGATTTATGTTTGAGCCGCAGGATTACCAATTTATGGCACGCGCTTTAAAGCTGGCGAAAGAAGGCCTTTATATAACCCACCCAAACCCCAGAGTGGGTTGCGTGATCGTGCGCAATGGTGAAATACTGACTGAAGGCTGGACACAAAAAGCAGGCCATGCACATGCGGAAGTGCACGCCATCTCCCGGGCAAGTTCAGACCTTTCGGGTGCAACTGCATACGTTACCCTTGAGCCCTGTTCGCATTTTGGCAAAACACCGCCATGCACGGATGCGCTGATCAATTCGGCTGTGTCGCGGGTTGTCATTGCATCGATCGATCCCAATCCCAGAGTCAAAGGAGACGGCATCGTGCAATTGAAACAGGCGGGTATCAGGGTTGAAACCGGCTTAATGGAAGAGCAGGCAAGACTGGTCAATAAAGGCTTTTTTAGCCTGCATGAGCGTTTCCGACCCTGGATCAGGATCAAGGCAGCAGCCAGCCTGGACGGAAAAACGGCGATGGCAAATGGTGAGAGCCAGTGGATTACAGGTGCGAGTGCGCGTGCGGATGGCCATAAACTCAGAGCACAAAGTTCTGCAATTTTAACGGGTGTGAAG
>JAHEKD010000502.1 GCA_024638545.1 Gammaproteobacteria bacterium | reverse complement strand
GAAAATAATTTCAGGCAAGAATCAGGACAGTTGAACATGAAAAAGCCTGATCAGGTTTCCCACATGCAAATGCAGCTCGTGGGCACTTTAATAATGGGCGAAAAAAGGCTCGCCTGGATAAAAATAGATGAATATGAATTCCATATGCTTGGGCAGGGCCAGCGTGTACCTGATTCAAAATTCCTTATCTTACGTATACACACCGATTCTGTTGAATTGGTTAATATTGATGAGTGCACTGATCATAGTTTCTGTAAATTCAGGCTCGTGCTTGATTTGAATTAGTCGAATGTGTCTATCGAGATTTTATCGTGCAATGGATTGAATCTGCTTGACGGAAAACTGTACAATTTGATCAATAAACGAATGATCAAACTGGTGATAGTAATAGACGCAAAGCGAATTTATCTAATAGGACTTATGGGAGCAGGAAAGACGACTATTGGAAAATGGATGGCCAAGCAGCTGGGTTACAGCTTTTTTGATACTGATCTGGAGATTCGCAAGCAGACCGGTGCTGATATACCCTGGATATTTGAGATCGAAGGTGAGCAAGGCTTTCGCCGGCGTGAGCACGCGATGCTTGAGCAATTATCTGCACAGAAAAATGCAATCATTGCGACCGGGGGTGGAATAGTGCTTGATGAAAGAAATAGGCAGTTGCTGACCAGTGACGGAATCTGCATATATCTTCATGCCCCGGTTGACCTGTTAGTTGAAAGAACACGTTTTAGTAAAAACAGACCACTGCTTGAAGGTGTTAACAGACGCGAGAAGTTTGAGTTTCTAATGAAAGAAAGAGACCACTTATATAAAAAAAGCGCGCATCTAGTCATTCGAACCAAGCGCGGTTCACCCAAGCGCATGGCATCAAAGCTAATTAAAGAAATTCAAAAATATGAAAAAAATCGTAGTTAATCTTGGAGAAAGATCTTACCCCATTCTCATTGGCGAAGGACTGCTGGATTCAAAGGGTCTTTTTGACGAGTTCATCAAGGGTAAGAAAGTCTGTATTGTAACCAACAGCACGATTGCTGAACACTATCTCGATAAGCTTCAGTCGAATTTAACAGATTACCAGACAAGTGCTTTTATCATTGAAGATGGCGAACAGTTCAAAACTATGCGTACTTATACACAAATTCTTGATTTTTTACTGTCCTGGAAAGTAGACCGTAAATCTACTGTAATTGCCCTGGGTGGTGGCGTGGTTGGTGATGTTGCAGGATTTGCAGCAGCAAGCTGTTTGCGTGGTATAAATTTTATTCAGATTCCGACAACGCTACTCGCGCAGGTTGATTCATCCGTAGGTGGAAAAACAGGTGTTAATCATAAGATGGGCAAAAATCTGATCGGTGCGTTTTACCAGCCCTCGTGTGTAGTTGCTGACCTAAGCACACTCGATACCTTATCATCGCGCGAGTTCTCTTCGGGTATGGCCGAAGTAATCAAGTACGGCTTGATCAGGGACAGTGATTTTTTCGACTGGATTGAGGCAAATGCGGTTAATATCAAAGCAATGCATAAACCACACCTCTCACATATCGTCGCACGATCATGTGAGATAAAAGCCGAAATTGTATCCAAAGACGAGAAGGAATACGGTTTAAGGGCTATTTTAAATCTGGGCCATACTTTTGGTCATGCAATTGAAGCGGCATTGGGTTACGGGCAATGGTTACACGGTGAAGCCATCAGCGCCGGAATGATCATGGCAACCAGCATGTCAAAGGCCATGGGTGACATTGACGATTCTACATTGGTAAGAGTGACAAAATTATTTTCTGAATTTAACCTGCCTGTAGGACCGCCGGAATCCATGTCAAAACAACAGATGAAAGGTTTAATGGCTTATGATAAAAAAACTGTAGATTCATCGATCAGGTTGATTTTGCTTGAACAATTGGGAAATGCGTATGTCAGCAATGATTATCCTGATGAGCTATTAGATCAAATTATTACACAGGCACTTAAATAATAAATTTATTGATCTTTATTGTGTTTATTTAGTACAATGACGCGCTATATAAGCTGTTGATTTAATTAAAATTTTGCTATGTTAACGGGAGATGAACAATTGAAGAAGATTTTTTTGGTTTCCAGCGTAATGCTAATGCTTTCACTGTTAACCGGTTGTGTTGGTAATAAATACGGGTCAGCCTACATTGTCAGTAATCCTCCGGGCGCAGAGGTGAGGAACATGGACGATGGCACTATTCTGGGCGTTACACCCTTAAAACAGGTCTGGCAGGACGAGGGTAAACGTAAATTTGTTAATATTCAGCTCGACAAAACAGGCTACAAAGACAAAGCGACATCGTTTTGGTTGACGTTGAAACACAGAACGCGAAAAAGCGCTATCAACGATCCGCAGTTTGTTGAAATCATCCTGGATGAAAAAAATTCAAACTCTAAGTCAACTAATGAGGAATCAACCAATGCACTACAGTAACGCGTTTAATTTAGCTGTCGTTAGCTTCAGTGTCTTATTATTAGGCGCATGTTCGTCAACCCGTAATGTACCAATCACAGTCCAGTCTGATCCCCTGGGTGCGCAGGTCATGCTCAAGCTTAAATCAGGGCAGACTGGTCAAACCGACTGGGTGTATCTTGGCAACACGCCATTAACGACTCAGCGCAAGGTGAGTTCTAAACACCTGAACAACAAGTACTCTTTTGTCGTTCAGGTAATGAAGGAAGGTTATAGTGATCAAGCAAAAGAGTGGTCAGGTCTTCAGGTTAAAGACGCAAGTGAAGGCGATAACCGTATCTACTGGAATCCGAAATTGGTCGAGATTGGACAATAGTCAGTCTGCAAGATACTTTAAGCATACAGCACCGTAGTCACGGTGCTTTTATTTTTAACTTTGCATGCCGGTCAGATAAACGGGC
>JAHEKD010000501.1 GCA_024638545.1 Gammaproteobacteria bacterium | reverse complement strand
GCGCGTAATTTCCTGGTCAATTCTGCCACCGGATGCTGTGCATGGGCAACGGCCATGCCGTAACCGGGAACAATCACAACCTGCTCCGCATCTTTAAGCAATTCAGCGGTCTCGCCAGCGAAAATCTGAGTGACCTCCCCGTCTTGTTCATCGCCTGAGTCAGTTGAAGTTGTCATGCCGAATCCACCCGAAATTACGCTTAGAAATTTGCGATTCATAGCGCGGCACATGATATAGCTCAGAATCGCACCACTTGATCCCACCAGGGCACCGGTAACGATCAACAAATCATTTGAGAGCATAAATCCGGTTGCTGCTGCTGCCCAGCCTGAATAGCTGTTGAGCATTGATATCACCACCGGCATATCGGCACCACCGATTGCCATAACTAGATGAGCGCCGAATATGAAAGCCAGCAGTGTCATCACAAACAAAGCAAAGAAACCACCGGCTGTGGATTCGGCATCCAAAAATACACTGCCCAACCAGATGCAGACAATAATAATCGCAAGATTAATCCAGTGACGGGCCGGCAGTGTTAAGGGTTTGCTGGAAATAATGCCCCTGAGCTTGCCGAATGCGATAACAGATCCGGTGAAGGTGACCGCACCGATAAATACCCCCAGATAAATTTCGACCTCATGAATTGTTTTCTCAACACCTTCAAAAAAAGCGTTTGGATCCAGGTAACTGGCAAAACCGACTAATACGGCAGCCAAACCCACAAAACTGTGTAAGATTGCAACCAGTTCAGGCATCTGCGTCATTTCCACACGCCTGGCAACAATTGTGCCAAGCGTACCCCCGATAAGCATCATAATTATCAGTATGGCATAGCCACTGACTTTGTCGCTAAGGACGGTTGCAATTATGGCGATCGCCATGCCGGCGATACCGTATAAATTTCCCCGACGCGCCGTTTCCTGGTGGCTTAAGCCGCCCAGGCTGAGAATAAACAGAACACTTGCTGCGATATAAGCAGCACTGACAATTCCAGCACTCATTGGTTATCCTCCTCACGAGTAAACATACTCAGCATCCGCTGGGTTACTAAAAAACCACCCGCTATGTTTATTGAGGCGATTAAAATTCCGATGGCCGCCAGAAATACAATCAGCCAGGATGATGAACCAACTTGCAGCAATGCGCCAATCACGATAATTCCGCTAATCGCGTTAGTAACACTCATTAACGGTGTATGCAGCGCTGGTGTGACATTCCAGATAACCTGCCAGCCCACAAAAACAGCCAGTACAAATACGATCAAGTGACTCATGAATTCAGGCGGTGCAACCCGGCCAAGGGCAAGTAATCCCAATACCAGTGCAACCAGTACCCCACCCGTCGTCATCGCTTTGCGTTTGGCCAGTGCGCGTTTGTCAACCGGCACTATCTCCGCTGCGGTGACAGCTGCTGCTTTCTGGGGAGCTGCTGTCACGCTGATTGGCGGTGGCGGCCAGGTAATTTCTCCGTGATGGACAACCGTGGCGCCGCGAATGACATCATCATCCATATCAATAACAATCTGTCCATCTCTTTCCGGTGTCAGATCAGCAAGCATGTGCCTGAGATTAGTTGAATAAAGCTGACTGGACTGGGTCGATAATCGGCTAGGTAAGTCCGTATGACCGATTATGGTTACGCCATGCCTGACGACCACTTCGCCCGGCTCGGTGAGTTCGCAGTTGCCGCCCTGCTCGGCAGCCAGATCAACAATTACACTGCCATCTTTCATTGACTCCACCATGTCGGCCAGGATCAACTTTGGCGCGGGCCGCCCGGGTATCAGTGCCGTTGTAATAATAATATCAACGTCCTTTGCCTGCTCACGAAACAGGGCCATCTCAGCATCAATGAATGCCTTTGACATTTCTTTTGCGTAACCACCCTCGGTACCACCCTGCTCTTCCTCTTCGTAGTCCAGTTCAAGAAATTCAGCGCCCATACTCTCAACCTGTTCCTTGACTTCGGGCCGGGTATCAAACGCACGAACAATTGCGCCCATGCTGCTCGCAGTGCCAATGGCTGCCAAACCGGCAACGCCGGCACCGATTATCATTACCTTGGCTGGTGGTATTTTACCTGCTGCGGTAATTTGCCCGGTAAAGAATCGTCCGAAATGATTTGAGGCCTCTACAATAGCACGGTATCCGGCAATATTCGCCATCGAGCTTAATGCATCTAGTTTTTGCGCCCGCGAAATTCTGGGCACCGCATCCATTGACATCGCGTTTACTTTTTTATCAGCGAGTTTTTCCAATAATTCTGGATTTTGAGCCGGCCAGATAAAACTGATTAACGTCTGATCGGGTTTTAGCCTATCCGTCTCGGACTCAGAGGGTGCACGTACTTTCAAGATGATATCTGAATCTTCCCAGATTGTTGAATCATCGACCATTTCAGCACCTGCATCCCTGTAAGCCTGATCAGAAAATTTGGCATTTACGCCTGCACTTTTTTCAACACGCACCTCAAAACCGAGTTTTATTAACTGGCCCACAACTTCGGGTGTCGTCGCGACACGCTTCTCTCCCGGATAGGATTCTTTTGGAACTCCAATTTTCACTTTATTTTCCTCACTACATTCTCTATATAATAGTAATTTTATTCAGCAGTCATTTTACAAATCATCCACTACTTAATTCTCCATGCATTCACAAACTTCAGATGAATCCAGGTTGGTTGACTAACGCTTTTTGGGCATGTAAAGGTCAGTAATTGTGCCTTCGAATGCTTCGGCCGCCATTGCAACTGTTTCTGAAAGCGTCGGATGTGGATGAATAGTTAACCCAATATCTGCCGCATCACAGCTGGTCTCAATCGCCAGCGAAACTTCTGCAATCAGATCGCCGGCATTCGGACCCACAATACCCCCGCCGACAAGGCGATCGGTTTGTTCATCAA
>JAHEKD010000500.1 GCA_024638545.1 Gammaproteobacteria bacterium | reverse complement strand
CCAGTGGATAACCGATCGCGATACAGATTAGCGTAGTCAGCAGGCTGACCTTGAAGGTTGTCACGAATACACGCGCATAAGATTTGTATTCGATCATTTTCTGATAGTGCTCGAGTGATGGCTGGCCTTCGCTGCCGACAAATGACAGATAGAATAACCAGCCAACCGGAACCAGAATCACGAGCACGATGATCAATATCGCTGGCGTCGCCAGACTCAATAAACGCCACTGTTCGCGAACCTGCAGGTTTTTCAGTTCTGATACGTTCAAAGGTTGAGAACTGCTTTCGGATTTACTCACACACATTAGTCAAGCTTAGCTGTCTCCGGGAATGATAACGGCATCTTCCCTGTGCAATCCCACGGATACCCTGTCGCCGGGCATCAGTTGGTTTGATATTGAAGTTGTGCTGGTTCCAAAGCGGACCGATAGATTGTGCTGATCCTCGATTGTCATCATCGCAAACGCCGTCTCGCCCTGAAACACAGTCTCCCGCACCCTGCCTTCGAATACAAAAGTCTGCTCCTGAACGCCTGTATCATCTGTAAGTACAAATAATCGTTCCGGACGAACGACCAGTAACCAGTTTCCAACGGATTGGTTTGCCGGAACATCCGCAATCACTTGGTTCTTGAAATAGAGTTGCCCGGAGTCATTCATTGTCAGTGGCAGCATGGTCGATTCACCTATAAAATCAGCAACAAAGGCGTTGGCGGGATAATTGTAGATCGCCTCAGGCGTATCGACCTGAGCCAGTTCTCCGTGATTGATGACCGCGATGCGGTCCGACATGGTCAGGGCCTCGCGCTGATCATGCGTCACGTAGACGGTTGTCACGCCCAACTGCGTGTGCAAATGCTTAAGCTCGATCTGCATTTGCTCGCGCAGTTTCTTATCCAGAGCGGAAAGCGGTTCATCCATCAAAAGAATTCGGGGCCGAAACACAAAGGCCCTGGCAAGCGCCACCCGCTGCCTTTGCCCGCCTGAAAGTTGATCTATTCCGCGTTCACCCAAATCTGACAACTGCACTATTGTCAGCGCTTCAGCGACCCTTGTCGCACGCTCTTCGGCTCCAACACCGCGCAGCTTCAGCGGATACCCGATATTCTCAGCTACCGACATGTGAGGAAACAGGGCATAACTCTGAAAAACCATGCCGACTTCGCGCCGGTGTGGAGGCGTGAAGATCATTTCTGTCTCACCGAAACGAATACTGCCTGCATCGGGTCTGTTAAAACCGGCTATAGCCATCAGTAGCGTGGTTTTTCCTGACCCCGATGGGCCCAACAGCGTGAGGAACTCCCCGCTTTTGATTTCAAGGTCCACCGAGTTGAGCGCATATAGGTCGCCATACTTTTTCGTCAGGCCATGAATATGAATAGGCAGTGCGGTTGTATCATCCGGTGATCCGTTGTCGCGTTGAGTGGCCAAGTTAAATGATTCCCACGCCCAAGCTGACGACCGGCAAGATGACCGGCAGCTCATGCTGTTGTCCCATGATTATTCGCTGAGCAGCTCCATGTAAAGCTCAAGCGCTTGTGTCCTGTTCTGCGCATACCAGTCCAGATCAATCGGAAGCATCAGCGGAACATTGCTTGGATGCGAAGGTAGAGATTCGATTAATTCCTGTGGCGCGGTTGTGACTTCGTAGGCCTTTTTATTGGTCGGTCCATAGGTAATGTGAAATGGCAGGTTAGCCTGGTATTCCGGCTTTGAAATTTCGGCAAGGAACTTCATGGCAACGTCTTTATTGGGCGCGCCTTTGGGCATGGCAAAGCAGTCATAATCGAGTAATGCCTGATCGAAAGAATAACCGACCCGGGCCCCGTCCTTCTTGGCATTATCGAACCGACCGTTCCAGCCCGTGGTCATATCCACCTCGGCATCTTTCATAAGCTGGGCCTGTTGTGCACCGGAATCCCAAAACACGGCAATATGCGGTTTAAGCTCCCGGATTTTGTCGATAGCTCGCATTATACCTTCCTCGGTTGAAAGAACCTCATAGACCTGCTCGGGCGGCACACCGTCTGCCATCAGCGCGGGCTCAAGTGCGCCATCTACATTATTTGCGCGATAGGCACGCGAACCCGGGAATTTTTCAACATCCCAGAAATCAGCCCAGGTCCTGGGGGCATCCGCACTGCCGGGTTCACCGTACTTGTCGGTATTCCAGGCCATCACGGTAGCAAAAACATCGGAGCCGACACAATAGTCGGTATACAGGTTGGGATAGAAGTCGGAAACGTCGACAACATCATAATCTATCTTTTCAAGACAGCCTTCAGCGGCGGCGGAAGCTGCGCCACCAGATCCGGTGACAACCAAATCCCAGGTCACCGCACCAGACTGTACCTGAAGACAGGTTTTGGACATGCTGGCGCCGGATTCCCGGTTGATCTCTATGCCGGTGTTTTTGGAAGCGTCATTGAACAGCGCTTTATCCTGGGCTTCACCATAGCTCCCACCCCAGGACACAACTGTTATGGGCTCGGCTGATACAACGCCTGCCACCAGCATTGCTGTGGCAACTCCAACGATTACTTTTACAAATGTTTGCTTGGAAAATTGGTCGCTTGATCTCATACTATACTCCTCAGTAATTTTTTGTGATTTGATTTTTGCCCAACCGGAAAATGAATGTGGCTCATCTAGATACCGTGCTTTGATATACGGAATGTATTTAACGTCCGTCGTTAGATTAACATCAGAAAATGATCCAGCCAGCATCTTACCATACATTTTTTGGCCATCAATGGGCAAGCCTGAAAGATGAGTTTAGTATAGAACTGCCGGACCGTCTCATGTGTGGATAGCGAAATCATTAATCAATCGGACCAACCCGCATTTCTCACCACCCTACTACTGCGACGGTCCCTTGCCACGCCCTGTGGGCATTTTACTCGG
>JAHEKD010000499.1 GCA_024638545.1 Gammaproteobacteria bacterium | reverse complement strand
CGGATAGATGGCAGCAAGATTATTTGTAAGACTGAGTTTGATGTTATTTTGATAGACCTGAAGCCGCTGCCGGTTTTCAAGTTTATTAAAAAGTACCTGATCCGCTATGTCAGGGTTAGTCGGCAGCCCCTGGAGATGCCTGGCAAACTGTTCCTGAATCTCACGCAGCTTGGGCACAGGATTGATCCATCAGAGTCTGCGCCTGGGCAACTTCATTCAGCAATATGGAAAAATCCGGGAGATCAGTGTCCCATTCAACCAGGGTTGGCATTTTTCGTGTTCTTGAGATTGCATACTGGTAAAGCTCCCAAACCTGGTCACAAATCAACTGATTGTGGGTATCTATTCTTATTTCGGTTTCATTTACTGATTTAACAGTATGGCCTGCCAGATGAATTTCCTTAACGTAACGCGGGTCAACCTCACTTAAGTATTTGCGTGCAGAAAATCCATGGTTACGGGCATTGACATAAACATTGTTAACATCCAGCAGCAGACCGCATCCGGTGCGTTTCGCCAGTGCATTGGTGAAATCCCATTCCGGAATAGTGGATGAGGTGTACTCCAGGTAAGTCGAGGCGTTCTCAATGATGAGCTGTTGATTGAGCTCTTCCTGAACCTGCTGAACTTTCTCAGTCACATGATCCAGCGCTTCCTCTGTATAGGGGATGGGCAGTAGATCATTAAAATAGGTCCCGTTAACGGAACTCCATGACAAGTGCTCTGAAACATGACCTGGCTGGTAATGGTCAATTAGTTCGCGCAGTCGTTTTAAATGACCTTTATCCAGCTGATCCACAGATCCTATTGACATTCCTACCCCGTGAAAACTGACCGGGTGATCACGCCTGATAAGCTCAAGATAGTGATGAGGCACACCACCAAGTCCAAAATAATTCTCCGGATGGACCTCATACCAGCTTACAGCGCCAGGTTTATCAGCAGCATCCTTGTAGTGCTCTGCACGCAATCCGACCCCGGCCTTCGCCGGGATCGGTTGGAACTGAAACGTCATTAATTTAAAAATATAGTGTTTGTTTAGCCGGCTTCTAATGAACCGCCAACTAATTTTTCGCATGTACCTGCCGGTACAAATACCCAGGCGTCGGCCTGACCATCCTCTGTGGATGTACCCGCGCAAGCGCTGTTGGCAGTTTGACAATCGTTGCCGCCGGCTTTTGCGACACCGTAGCATTTTTCCATTTCATCTGCGCTGACATTATTTGCCATTCCACTTGCACCAAGTGCAATTAAGCTGGTAACGGCAGTTGATAATAACAAGTTTGTTTTCTTCATTATTTATAGCTCCTGTAATGAGGTTGGTAGTGATTTTAGTGTAAATGCGAGTTAGTATAGACACAAGCCTAATTAAATAGTTCGTAAGATTATATAAACTTGGTTATCTTTTTCATTCAGTTATTATTAACACATTCGGCACTCAAAAACAGTTCACAGGTTTTTTGAGGAATATTCGCATAATGCACTAATCGCACACGCATCACATCGGGGGTTTCTTGCCTTGCATATATATCTTCCATGTAATAGCAGCCAGTGATGTGCATTCGATTTAAATTCATTGTCAATGAATTTAATCAATTTCTTTTCAACTTCGATAACGTTTTTACCCGGTGCGATGCCGGTACGATTAGACACCCTGAAAATGTGGGTATCGACAGCAATCGTCGGCTGCCCGAATGCAGTATTAAGAATCACGTTTGCCGTTTTACGGCCGACGCCGGGCAGGGCCTGCAGTGATTCACGGTCATCGGGTACGTTTCCGGCATGTTTTTCCAGCAGTTGCCTGCAAAGCTTTATCAGGTTATCTGCTTTTGTATTGTAAAGACCAATATTTTTTATATATTGTTTAAGCTTATTTGAGCCCAGTTTAATGATAGCTTCAGGCGTGTTGGCGACTTTAAAGAGTTTGGCCGTTGCGATATTAACCGACACGTCAGTCGCCTGTGCAGACAAGACGACGGCAACCATCAGCTCAAAAGTCGATCTGTAATTGAGTTCGGTTTCAGGCTCAGGATTCGTCTGTGCAAGTATCTCAAATATTTGCCGGCGTTTATTTGAGTTCAACCGGCTTTCATCCTTGCACGCTCAATTGCAGCCGCTATCACTTTTTTACGATCAACATTCTGCCTGGCTTTTAAATTATTTTTTTTGCCCTGATTTACAGACAGGCGCCTTAGTCGCTGTTTTCGGCGAACTCTCGCCTGATTAGCGCTAAGGTATGAATAATCCTCCCAGGGACTTTGGACAGGGCGAGTATCTGCAGGTATCATCGCAATGCAATCCATCGGGCAGGGCGGTAAACATAACTCGCAGCCGGTACATTCAGTTTCGATCACCGTGTGCATCATTTTAGTAGAACCGATGATCGCGTCGACCGGACAGGCATTTATGCAAAGCATACAGCCGATACAGTCCTTTTCAATTATTTTGGCGATATGTTTTCTGGCGTGCTGGCCAAAGTCTGTATTCAGGCGTTTTCCAGGGCGGTCCAAGAGTTCAGCGAGTAAGTTGATGGTCACATCTCCACCAGGAGGGCACTGGTTAATATCAGCCTTTCCATCATGAATCGCCTGGGCATATTCCAGGCACCCCGGATAACTGCATTTAGTGCATTGAGTTTGTGGCAGGCAGGCGTCTATTTGCTCGAGCGTCGGCATCCAAATTGATCCCTTATTTGACTTTCATACCCGGTTGTGCGCCTGAATCCGGTGAAATCAACCATATTTCCTCTCCGCCGGGACCGGCAGCGAGAACCATGCCCTGAGAAACGCCAAAACGCATTTTACGCGGAGCCAGATTAGCGACCACTATTGTCAACTTGCCTTCAAGCTGCTCGATACTGTAAGCTGATTTGATACCTGCAAATACACACCGGGTCTGATCACCAG
>JAHEKD010000027.1 GCA_024638545.1 Gammaproteobacteria bacterium | reverse complement strand
AACGAGGTAGTTGATATCGCTGAACAGGCCGGGCTGGCTAGTGAACACCTTCAAAAAGCCATTGTCGGACTTGACCCCGTATTACCCGGTGGCGTGTGTGGTACCAGCTACTTTATCAAGGATCCCAATTCCGCGGCCGGCACCTATTCCCTGACTGGGCTGAAACAGGCGTTGAGTGATGAGCAGGACAACGGATCAGGAGGTGAGGATGATGAGCCAACGCTGGCGGACCTGATAGAAAAATATTTTGATGATAACGAGGTCATTTCAGTGAATGAAGATGATCCCAACCTGCACGAGGTTCATGATAGCGACTGGCCTGATACGGTATCACGTATTCCCCCGACCGGCGTACCGACAAATTCTCTGGAGTTTGTTAACTCCAATATTCCCGCACACATTTATGCCAGCGCAGATCAACTTCTTGCCCTTGCGGATCAGTCAAACGAGTTTTGGTTTTTCCAGGATTCACCGCTTGGAGAGGGTATGGCCAATTCTGAAATTCTGAGTGCAAATTCACCCATATTCGTTTCCCTCTATCCGGGCAGCAGGCAGGCTGTTGTATCGCCATGGCAACTCGAACGGATAAATCAGGCCAAACAGGACGGGATTACGCTGCCGGTTATGCTCCTTTATAATGACCATCTAATTCGCCCACTCAGCCAGATTACCAAGAAAATTGGCTTTCCTGAGCTGGTTAATAGTTACATTCGTAGCGGAATAAAAGCTGCGCCGCCGCCGAGCTGGGAAGAGGGTAACTACCATACGCAGGCCACATCCCAGCAATTGAAAGAACTTTTTGAGTTGCCTGAAAAAGCGGATATACCGGAGGAGCGATATGCCAATGCATTAAGCACCATTAATAACGGCAGACCGCTGCAGGTTGCGCTCGTGGGCGGCAAAATGTTTCTTGGAAATCCTGACAGGGCCGTTGCCATGTACGAGGACGGCGGCTACGATTTGATTCCGGTGCATTTAAGCTATATTGATCTCGAACCCGATGAAAACAATTTCAGTGTCTGTGAAAACGCGTTTCCATTTGCTGGGTATGGAATGGGCGCTATCGGCGCAGATTCGACAAGCGGTGTGGTTTTTACGCCGCCACAAGATGACTGCGTACCAACAACTGAAATTATCAGAACACCCAGAAAAGTTCGTGTGCATGAGTCACCAGATCGATTCAAGACTGTAATTGATAAAAGAATCGTAACAATACCTTGCCCGGTGGAATAGATTTGGCAAGCGTAATTGTAATAAATTTACTAGTTCGTAGGAAATGAACATGCTTTGTAAAACAAGACTTAGCTTATTAATCGGATCAATAGCATTCGGAACGTCGGGTCTGGCACTGGCCCAATTTGTTACTGCTCCCCTGGCTGAACCCACATTTACCGCATCGCCGATCAGCAGTGTACCTAAAGTCGGAACGCTTGGCGTGCCGATCGGAGACAGAACCCAAGAGAGACTCAACGAACCGATCGCCGTACAGCGCATACGCTGTGGTCAAAATGACGCCTGTTTCAGAGGCAATGATCCTGATGCCGAGCTATCCCAGGATGATCTGGTGGAAACCCGTGCTGTTGATCCGGTGACTGTCGATGATGGCCTGTATGGATCATTATCGCTCGGTTACACCCATCATGATAATGTCGAGCGCAACTCAACAGATGAAGAAAGCGATGATGGCCTGGGCATAGGACTGGGACTGGTGTTTAGAAACAGAGTTGATCGCTTATCCTATCAGCTGGGTGGTCAAACATCGGCGACGCAATTTGATGACAACGATAACAATGATTTTGACAGCTATCGACTATCTGCGGGCCTGCTCTATGAGTTGACCGAGATAATTGATGTCGGATTACATGCCGGATATTCAAAAGCCAAGGAGAATCGTAATGCCAGCGGAAGCCGGATAGTTGCTCCAAGCAGGGAAAGCGATGACGTTAAAACCCAGATTATTGGTGGTCAGGTCACAATCGGGCGACCGCAAAGCCGCGTCCAGGGTGTTGTTGCAGCTTCTCATTCCGATATAGATTTTTCAATACAGGATTTCAGGGATATCACAGCCGGTGCAATCGATTTGCGTGATCGCGAGCTGGATCACTTAAGCGGCGCGTTATTCTACAATACGCAGGGCCCTGTGCGCTATTTCCTGGAAGCGAATCTCACAGATATTGATTATGATGATGACAGTATTCGAAATCTGGACAGTGAAGAAACCGGTTTCTATGTTGGCGCACTCTGGTCGCTGAGTCAGATTACGTCTGCCGAATTCAAGATTGGTCAACTTGAAAAGGACTTTGATAATGCTGATCTGGAAGATTATGACAAGAGCTCGTACTCGGCAAAATTGCGCTGGCAACCGACTCACCGCACAGCATTCACATTCTACGGTTCAAAGCGTGCTGAAGAGACAACTGAAATTCAGTCGAGTTTTTTTGAATCAGAAGTACTCGGTGTGAATGTAGTTTACCAGGTGCTGCCGCAAAAACTCGATTTGATCGGCTATTACAACAGTATAGAAGATGAATTTGACTCCGGCAGAGATGATGAGACTGATGACTATGGCATTGGATTCATCTATCATCCACGCCGCTGGCTTGGCGTTGGATTCCGGTACGGTAAATCAGAAAGAGAGTCAAATCGGGCTGATGCGAATTACGACGATGATTATTATGACATTTTTATACAAATGAATGCTGGAAAATCAATTAAACTACTCTAAAGCACGGCATAAATTTATACTATCTATATTATAAAGTCTCCCAAACTGTTTCCGGTCCTCAAGGGACGAGGTATAGAAATGAACATTTTTTTCCGTAGTATTTTTTGTCTATTACTGCTTACCGGCTTTAACCAGTCAGCCTATTCGCAGTCGACTGAGAACAGTGATCAGATCGAGAGTCAAAGCAGTTCATTTGCGAACAGCGAGTATATTTTATCACCCGGGGATATAGTCTCCGTGACTGTATTTGGTGAACCTGATATAAGCAGTGATAATGTGCGTGTGCCTCTGGCCGGCACCTACGATTACCCGTTAATTGGCGATCTTGAAATAATTGGGCAAACAACTGCTTCGCTGGCAATGATGATTGAGAAAAAACTTCGGGCAGGGTTTATTTCCGATCCACAGGTTTCGGTTAATATTGTCAGCTATCGTCCGGTTATAGTCTCCGGTGCGATAGACAGGGCCGGTAAAATCGAGTACCAGGAAGGCATGACGCTGCGAATTTTATCAGCCCTGGCTCAAATTAACACGAACAATATGGATTTAACCCAGGTGGAAATACAGAGAAATTCGGAGCGCTTTCATCCTGTCACCCTGGATGATCTGATTTTACCGGGAGATATAGTTTCTTACTCAGTCGTGCACGCGGCCGCCAACTACTACTATATTTATGGTGAAGTAATACGTTCCGGCAGATATCCCTTTGAGGACGGTCTGAGTATAGAAAAAGCGATTATCGTTGCCGGCGGATACACTCCGTTCGCGTCCAAGAGAAATGTAACTGTACGCAGAGATAGCGAGGAAAAGCCAATGAAAATCAAACTGCATGAACCCGTCATGCCCGGTGATGTTATTACGGTTAAAAAACGCTGGTTCTGATTCAATATTGATTACAATCCATGAATAAATCATTTAATTTGGATAATAATGGCCAACCTTCGGATAGTCATCTCAACCAGCTATCTTCAGTGTTTGAGAAGGAGGATATACAGGGTCAGGCTACACATTTTCTCTCCAATCTCGTTTATGCACTGAGAAAGTTCAAATACCTGATTTTATTTTGCATCGTATTTTTCACGATATTTGGCTGGTACGATACAGCCAAGAAACCCATACTGTATCGCTCACAACTGACAATGCTCAATGAGCCTGATCTAAATGCGGGCGTTTCTGGCAATGAAAGCGCAAGATTTCTGGTTTACCTGACCCAACACTACTATCAAACACAATTTGAAATTTTAAGCAGTAAAAAGCTGGCTGAAAAGGTTGCGTTAAGAATTATTGAGGAGGATATTAACGTACCGGCACAAGCCACTACGCATCTAAAACAGTCGCCATTATATGAATGGATGGGTTCGGCCAGAAAAATGTTTAACGAGACTGTTACAGCAGTATCCACGATTTTCAGAGGTTCAGAAATTGAGGCACGAGCCGAGCAAACTGTAAGCAGCGATACCAATGACCAGAGTCATTTGATTAATCGCTATACAAATATGATTAAATCCGGTTTGAGAACTGCAGGAGGAGATAAAAGCCAACTGCTGACATTATCATTTGTTTCAACAGATCGTGTGTTTGCTTCAACAATTTTGAATTTAATTGCTGAAGTCTATCAGGATTTTATTTATGAATCCAAGCAGCAGGTTAACCAGATCACCGCACAGTGGCTGGTAGACCAGCTTGAGAGGGCGAAACTTGAATTGCTTGATTCAGAAAACAAGCTTTTGGATTTTCAAAAGAAAGTTCAGCTGACTGATGCGACTACCTATGAAGACCAGAATAATGCGAATATCAATGAGTTAAACCGCCAGTATAACAACGCAAAGCTTGAGTATGATGAATTATTGGCACGTTACGGGTCCAAGCACCCACTGGTGCGTAAGGCGTACGTGGGTCTGGCATCATTACAGTCGACGATTGACAAGAGTTCTATCAGCCGCCTGGATAATAAGGATATTGTCTATGACCTGGTTAAACTGGAAAACGAGGTTGAAACTAATCGAGAGCTGTATCTTAATTACCTGTCAAGATTCAAAGGTTTCAACATAACCGGGAATCAAAATATCAACACGGTTAAAGTCCTTGATAAGGCCGAACCCGCCTCTGCGCCGTTTTCACCAAACCTTAGAAGAGGCATTATGCTCTGGTGTTTATTTGGAACATTTTTTGGTGTGGTCTTTTCGCTGTTGCTGTCATTTCTCGATCGTACCTATAAAACCGTAGACGACATCGAACACAAGTTGAAATTACCCGTGTTGGGCCAACTGCCGTTTTTATCAAACAAGGTACTTTCCGCGTTGATTACCGGTAAAAAACAGATCGCTAATCCGGAAATCTACTATTCAGCGAATTCCAAATCAATTTTCTCTGAAGCCATTAACCATATTCGAACCAATATCCTGTTTTCGAATTTTGACCAGCAGCCCCAGACTATCTTGATTACATCTTCAATTCAGGCCGAGGGAAAGACAACAGTTGCATCCAACCTTGCCTTCTCCCTGTCCAAGATCGATAAAACAATATTGATTGACGCCGATCTGCGAAAACCGAGAATTGCCAGCGTGTTTGAGTCAGAGGATGACAACAGAGGTAAAGTCGGCCTTGTCGATTTTCTGGCGGGACTGTCCACTTTTGAAGAGTCGACTTACATTCATTCGACTTTTGAAAAATTGACAATATTCCCGTCCGGTACAATACCTCCCAACCCCCAGGAACTCCTGGCGAGTGAGAGGTTCAATGAATTCCTTGATGAAATCAAAACCAGGTACAAATATATCGTTATCGACACGGCGCCGGTATTGCCGGTAAGCGACTCAATAATACTGGGTAAACTGGTCGATGTTGTCCTGGTCGCTGTAAAGGCGGGTTCAACTACGATCAAAATGACCAGAGAAACCATAAAACGCCTGAATTTAGCTAACGTGAATCCCACCGGCCTGGTTCTGACCCAGCTTGACAAACCAAATAAAGCTTACGGTAAGCATGGTTTGAATTATTACTATTCTTACTATGGTAATGAACTAAAGAAAACGGCATAAATACAGACCGGCCAAGAGTTACATTGCAGCGCTCACTTAACGTAATTTTGCTATTGATTTCATTACTGCTTGTTTATTTTTCATCCTCTGTTTTTGTCGCCCTGGCGAAAGTGCAGGACCTGGTGACCAAATTAAATGACAGCCCGCAAACGCAATTCTTTTCACTGGATAACGGTGGGCGACAGTCCATCCGTTTAGAGTTTGAGCAACTGCATCAAAAATTACCCTGGGATGCAGACATCGGGGCCATGCTGATAGCAGTTCTCAATGAGCATATTGCCCAGACACCTGATAAGGGTAAGCAACAGTTATTGGTATCGAGAGCGCAAAACTATTATAAATATTCATTATCATTAAGGCCCAGAGACGTCCAGCTATTGACCGGTCAATTGGATCTGTTGATCGACCAGGGCGCCCCAGCAGAATATATATTACCTAAGCTGGATGAGCTCATATCATTCGTGCCTAAAGACCAGGATTTAAAAGCGGAGCTTGCAATGATATGTTTTAAATTGCTGGCTTTAAATCCACAGCCATCAAGTCAATTCCAGATAAAAAAGCGCTTACAAAGTCTGTTTAGATATTCGATGGATTATCGCGGCCTGATCCATGTCAGGCGATATGCGATAATTTACGGGCAGGAAGATGTGTTGAAACAGACTCTGTCGCAGTAAAATTAATATGGAAAAACTGTCAACGTTTTGTCAATACTGGTCAGTGTCTGTGTGGTTGCGCTTGCGTGCATTATTGTCTTCCCTACATTACCTTTAAAGTTTACCCTGCAGCAGCTTGCCATAAGCCTTCTGGGCGCAACAAGCCTGATCATGGCTGTTTTTGCACTCTCAAAGATAATTCAACCTGCTGCAGTTAATAAAGCTGAAACCGTGCGAAACAGAATTGGCGCTATTGAATGGCTTTTGATGGCAATTCTCGCCTATATTGCAATTCAGCTTATACCACTACCAAGGTCCGTCGTGGATGCACTTTCGTCATCCATGGCAGCGCTGTGGCAAGTTGATGCTTATGGTTTAAAAGGTAAAGCCGTATTAACGGCAGACATCAGTGGAACATTCTGGTTTTTCATCACCTGGTGCAGCTATTTTATTTTGTTTGTTCTTTTATCCAGGCTGATATCAAGACATTGGCACTTCGTATTAATCACGTTGACAATTTTTTTAATCGGCCTCTATCAGATTATATTTGATGAGGTAGCCAAGCATCTGGGCTACGAATATATAACGGCTGGACAAACAGATGGTCATTCGTATCGATTGACCGGTACGTTTGTCAACAGTAATAATCTTTCTGCACTAATCAATTTGTCAATTGCTGCAGGGCTTACGCTGCTCGTTTACCTGAAATCAATTTCATATCAACTAAACACAGCGGTATTCACCGTTGCCATCGGTTTAATCGGATTAGGTGAGCTGGCGTTATTTTATGGATTAATCAAGGCCGGTTCAGCAGGTGGCTTGCTGTCACTGGTTGTGTCTGTGGTTTTAATTACCCTGATTGTGACAATTCAGAAATTTTCGTTCAAGGTATTAACAGGTCTATTTTTATTTATTGCCATAATGTCAGTGATCTTGATTTTTTATGGCAGTCGCGAACTGAATCTTGCGCAATTGCGCGATAACTTGACGTTAAGTGGACGGCCTTTATTGTGGCACGGCGTGATTGAAATGTGGAAAGATTTTCCTTTATTTGGTATTGGTGCTGGCGCCTTCGAATGGACATTCCCAATGTACAAAAGTGATGCGGTCACCCCGCTTCGGGTATTCACCGCGCACAGCGGTTATCTGCACTTGGCCGTTGAGACAGGATTGGCCGGTGTGCTGCTGGGTACTCTGGTAGCCTGTGCATATTTTAGAAAAATCCTGAAAATATTTAAAAAAAACCGGGTTCATATGTATATTACAAGTTCACTGATGATTGGTGTGCTGGCTTTTATGATCCATGAATGTGTGGAAACTAATTTGCTAATCCCGCCGGTGGCAATTTTATTTTTTAGCGTTACGGCGCTTACCCTGGCAATTGAGAATTTAACATTTGATATGAGGCAACTGAATTGAAACGAATCTTAGTCACTGGGGGAGCAGGATTTCTCGGCTCTCATCTTTGCGAAAAATTAGTAAGCCAGGATCACGAAGTATTAGCACTTGATAATTTTTATACCGGCGTAAAAAATAATATTTCCAATTTAATGTCTGATTTTAATTTTGAAATAATTCGTCATGACGTGACCTTTCCGGTTTATCTGGAGGTGGACGAAATATACAATCTTGCGTGTCCTGCATCGCCGGTGCATTATCAGAATGATCCTGTGCAAACGACGAAAACCAGCGTGCATGGTGCAATAAATATGCTGGGTCTGGCGAAGAGACTGAAAATTAAAATTTTACAGGCGTCAACCAGTGAGATCTATGGTGACCCTCAACAACATCCCCAAACCGAGGCGTACTGGGGAAATGTCAATCCAATTGGTATCAGGTCGTGTTACGATGAGGGCAAGCGCTGTGCTGAGACGCTGTTTTTTGATTATTTCCGCCAACATAAACTGCCAATTAAGGTTGCCCGCATATTTAATACCTATGGCCCTAAAATGCATCCGAATGATGGCCGAGTAGTTTCAAATTTTATTGTCCAGGCGCTCAAGGGTAAGGATATCACTGTCTATGGAACAGGTTCACAAAGCCGTTCATTTTGTTATGTGGATGATCTGGTGAGCGGTCTTGTCAAGCTGATGAACAGTGACGACGAAATCACGGGCCCGATTAACCTGGGTAACCCTGTTGAATTCACGATACTCCAGCTAGCTGAAACTATTATTAGGATTGTGGGTTCGAACTCCAAAATTGTATTTAAGCCACTTCCCGGAGATGATCCAAAACAACGCCAACCTGATATTACTCTGGCAAGGGAAATGCTGGGATGGCAGCCTGTGGTTGAACTTGAAGATGGTTTAGCGCAAACGGTTCACTATTTTGACAAAATGCTGGCTGAGTGATGATATAAGTGTGTGGAATTTCAGGTATTATCAGCCTGCAATCAGGCAAAAAAATTAGCAGCCATTCGCTGAGAGCTATTAGCCAGCAGACAATTGCGCGCGGGCCTGATGATTCCGGTTACTGGTATTCAAAGTGTCAGCAGGTGGGCCTAGCACACAATCGCCTGTCCATTATAGACCCATGTTGGCGTTCAAACCAACCCATGGAGTATCTGCTGGGCAGGTATGTTATGACCTTTAACGGCGAAATTTACAACTATAAATCGTTGCGCAAAAAATTAGTAAAAAAAGGTTACGTTTTTAGTACCCAGTCTGATGCAGAAGTGGTGATGGCTATGTATGACTGTTTAGGTTCAAAAATGCTTGAGAATTTACGAGGTATGTTTTCGTTTGCAATATGGGATAACCAGGAGCGTAGGTTTTTTGCCGCGCGCGATCCGTTTGGAATCAAACCGTTTTACTACGCCACTGTTGCTGGTGAATTCGTTTTTTCATCAACGGTGAAGTCGATTGCGCAACTGCCTGAAATCCAGCTGACCCACAGCGCTGCAGGGTGGTGTGGTTTTCTAATTCACGGCAGTGTACCTGAACCGTTTACCATTCATGAGCAAATTAAAGCCTTGCCCGCCGGTCATTATCTTGAAATTAATAGCGCCGGCAGGCTGGAGCTGCTGTCCTATTTTTCAATTTATCAGGATTATTCCCGCTATGATGATGCGGACAGCAGTCCTTTGGATTATGAGCTGATGGCTGAAAATTTATCAGAATCTGTCAATCAACACATGGTTGCGGATGTCCCAGTGGGCCTGTTTTTGTCATCGGGTATAGATTCCAACGTTATTGCCTACTATGCCAGAACAAATCATGACCTGGTTGGATTTACGCTGGATTTTGAGGAATTTGGCGCACGACAAAACGAGTCCAGGCTCGCGATTCGAAGCGCGGAGCATCTTGGCATCAAACACCAGGTGCTTAAACTCCAGTTTGATGGGTCGGATGAACTGCTCGAGCCATTTTTTATCTCGATGGACCAGCCGAGTATTGACGGACTGAATGTATGGATGATCAGTAAATCAGTCTCTAAACAAGGCTTTAAGGCTGTTTTATCAGGTCTTGGTGGTGATGAGCTTTTTGCCGGTTACCCGTCATTTAAGGATGTGCCAAAGTACGACAGGATTATTAAAATTATGAAAATTTTCAACAGGGCTTCACTGCCACTTGCAAAACTCTCAGGTTTGTTGTCGCATTTGTCTCATCCGAAATTAAGTGGTTTTCTGTCTTCAACCGAGAATTCGTTTTATCATGCTTACAAGTTGAAACGAAATTTGTATCTAAACCAGGATCTTGGCCTGTATTTCAACACTGATTTTATATCAAGTGGTATAGGCGAACTGGATGCGCTCGAGGAAAATACGGCGATACAGCTTAAATCCCTGAAAAACCCATTCTTGAAAGTTTCCGCGCTCGAGATTGATAATTACATGAAAAACCAGTTGCTTCGGGATGCAGACTGGGCTTCAATGAGTCATTCACTTGAGCTTCGAGTGCCCTTTATAGACAGGAAGTTGATAAATGTATGCGCGAGTCAGCTGGTCAAAGTCAAAACGCCCCGGAAAAAACAGATCTTGAATAAAATCATGGCGGACCATTTGCCGGAAGAAATTTTTACGAAAGAAAAGACGGGTTTCGAAACGCCTGTAAAGAACTGGCTGGAGTCTAATCCGCATTTGCAAAGCTGGAAATCACAAGATCATCTACAGGGCGGACACGTACCATGGGCACGTCGATGGGCCCATGAGGTCAAATCCAGATTTTTGAATTGAACTGATTTGAAAGTATCGGTTCAAATGACTGATATCCGGCAAATTCGAAATTATTTTTCGATGCTACTGTCCGAACTGCCAGCGTACATATCTAAACTTTATTACTCAGAGAGTAGCTGGATGTATATTACTAACCGAAATGAAAAGTACGTTCCGGCTGTTCAGGGTTTGGGGGTGAGTTTGCTGAATGATTTCACATCACACCTGAGGATTGCAGATCATTTTCCGATACTGTCTAACCGGCTGTTCAAAAAGGCCTGTGAACAGTATCCATTTTATTTATCAAATGAATTAGAGCCGTCTCCAGTGCCAGATTTCAGTTTCATAATAGGACACCGGGGCAGTGATAAAATTAGAAACCTGAATCTGGTTATTCAGTCAATAGCGGGCCAGACAAATCAAGCGGTTGAATGTATAGTTGTTGAGCAATCTGTTAAACCTGAACTTCGTGACCGGCTGCCAGGGTGGGTTCGATACTTTCACCAAAAGGTTAGCGATTCAGAGCTATATAATCGATCATCAGCATTTAATTTGGGTGTGGAAAATGCTAACGCAGCGAATCTGATTCTCCACGATAATGATTTACTGGTACCGGCCTGCTACGCGCAAATGCACTTAAAGTATTTCGAAATGGGTTATGATCTGGTCAATCTGAAGCGTTATATATTTGGCCTGGATAAAGATGATTCTGACCGGCTCTATTCTGAAAAGCGTATAACGATGTCCTGTTTTCCTGAATATGTTTTACAAAATGCCAAGGGCGGGGGAAGTTTGACGATTAAAAAATCAGCTTACCGGCGCATAGGTGGATTTGATAACCGTTTTGCAGGTTGGGGTGGTGAAGATAATGAGCTCTGGCAGCGTGCCCAGGTTTTGAATATTTACCCTTTTGCAAGTCTGCCGATGATTCACCTTTGGCATCAACCACAGCGAGACAAGCGCGGCGGCCAGCACGGCGG
>JAHEKD010000498.1 GCA_024638545.1 Gammaproteobacteria bacterium | reverse complement strand
CAATTACCCTTGACCGTGAGGTTGCCCATTTAAAAGATGAGATCATGCCGCGCTATGCATCCCTTATCTACAATGGATACTGGTGGAGCCCCGAGCGAAAGATGTTGCAGCAAATGATTGACGGCTCGCAGGCCGTTGTCAACGGGCAGGTTAAGCTTGAGCTATATAAAGGCAACATCATGGTATTGGGTCGGCGTTCCGATGACTCTCTATTTGATGAACGCATGGCGACCATGGAAGACGACCAGGGTGCCTATGATCAGGCTGATGCAACAGGTTTTATAAAACTGAATGCGCTTAGAATGCGAATAGCAGCCAGGAATAATCGTAAATTATGAGATTGTCAGGCTGTGATTTCTGTCATTATACCCGTTTATAAGGAATCATTTGGGTTATTACGTTCAACGCTGGATCAATTGATTTGCCTGAGGTGCGTTGCTGAGATTATCGTGGTGACAACGCAGGCCGATCCAATGGCGGCTGAAATCCACCGCCTGATCCTGAAACATTATGCCGGTGACCAAAAGCTTATCACCTGCATGGCCGGGCAGCCAGGCAGAGCGAGGCAAATGAATCTGGGCGCGGAAACAGCAAGTCTGGAAATTCTCCTGTTTATCCATGCCGATACAAGATTGCCTCCAGGTGCAGATGAATTAATAGTGGACAGATTGCAAACCACGGGCTGGGGCAGATTTGATCTTGAGCTGGATGATCAACGGCATGTATTCAGGATAATAGCCTGGTTCATTAACATCCGGTCCGGGCTGACACACATTTGTACGGGTGATCAGGCCTTATTCATGACGCGGTATTTCTTTGACAGGGTCGGTGGTTTTCCCCTGCAGGATCTGATGGAGGATATTGAGTTTTCAATTCGCGCAAAAAAGATATCATTACCGGCCGTGATTAATAAACCAGTCGTCACTTCTGCCAGACGCTGGCAGCAGGGCGGCATAATTAAAACGGTCTGCTTGATGTGGTGCCTGCGCGCACTGTACTGGCTTGGCATGCCTGCATCGGAGTTGGCTAAACTATACCGTCAGGCACGCTGAACGTTGAAATCTGGCTTGGGGACAGACCACGGTTATTGTTTGAGAAAAACCGTGGTCTGTCACAAAATGATACAAGCAACATCGATTAACGATTAAAATCTGATGAGCGACAATGACCCGATATTAGTAGTATTTGCAAAAAAGCCAGTCCCAGGTAAGGTTAAAACACGATTGTGTCCACCACTTTCGGGCCTCCAGGCTGCGGAAGTCGCTATTTTGTTAATACGGAAATCACTTGAAAATTTTTGTGCGCACTGGCCAGGTAAAATTGAGCTTTGTGTCTGGCCCGATGCACGCGATGATCTGCTTGCAGGACTAAGCAGTGAATATGGCGTTAGTTTAAGTACCCAGGCCAGCGGGGATCTGGGCGAAAAAATGCGCCTTGCCATGGCAGAGAAAGTTAATCTGGGTCACAAGGTGGCGATTATGGGCGCGGATGTACCCCACTGCGGTGCAGATATTCTTCAGGCTGCCTGCGTGGCGCTGAAGTCGGACAAAAATGTGATTGGACCTACAGCTGATGGCGGATATTATTGTATCGGCATAAATCAACCAAAATTGACCATGTTTAATAAAGTGCACTGGGGCAGTGAGGAAGCCTATACGCAAACACTCTCAAGCTGTGCAGATGTTGGTATCAATTTTGAGTGTATCTTGCCTGTCTTGAATGATCTCGATACGTTTGAAGATTTACAGCAGATAGCAGTGCAATTGCCGGGATTGAGACAATTCATCAATGATTAAAACGACTAAGCAAGCCAGTCATAAGTCGTCGCAGGGTCAGCTGCCAACCCTTTATTATGAACCAAAATTCGAGTGGTCCTTTTTACATCCGCGTTACTGGCCTGTCTGGTTGCTGATTATGCTGTTGGCAGTATGTGCGATGTTGCCTCGAAAAGTTGCACATGCAATCGGCAGTGGTGTCGGTAATCTGTTTTACAAGGTTAATAAAAAGCGACGCCACATTGCCAGTGTTAATATAAAGATGTGTTTTCCGGAGCTGACAGACGACGAGCGCTACGATATATTGCGCGCACATTTTCGACTTTATGGTCAGAACTTTATTGATCTTGGCCTGTTCTGGTGGTCTCCTTTCTGGCGTTTGCGGCATCTAACCTATATCCGCGGCGTTAATCATTACATGAACCTGGTTAATAGAGGTGAAAACATCATTTTGTTGACACCGCATGCCGTTGGCATTGATTATGCGGGCATCTATATTTCAAAAATTTCCTCCGGTGTTTCCATGATGAAGGCTTTAAAAAATCCGCTGTTAAACTGGTTTGTGACTAAAGGGCGTTCAAGATTTGGTGCAAAAATGATCCTCAGAGAGATGGGCTTAAAGCCGATGGTAAGAGCTATCAAAAGGAAAATCGTATGCTACTATATCCCTGACGAAGATTTTGGACCCGATCTTTCAGTATTTGTACCTTTTTTCGGGGTGCCGTCAGCCAGACTCCCGGTATTAGGCCGTATGGCAAAAATGACCAATGCTAAAGTGGTGCCGGTCATGACCAAGTTCTTACCCAACGGCAAGGGCTATGAGATAAATTTTCTGGAGCCATTGGAGAATTTTCCATGTGGCGATGAAATAGCCGATACCCGTCAAATGAATGAGGCGCTGGAAGCGTTAATACGACTGGCACCTGAACAGTTCATGTGGACGCTAAAGTGGTTCAAGACCCGGCCCGATTCACAGCCACCACCCTATGACTATTAAGTCCAGGGAGATGTGGCTAGCCCGCATTTCTCACCGGACTACGTAGCGAGACGGTTAAAGGATGCGTCCTGTATGGGTTTTACGACCCAAGGCCGGCATTATGTTATCAGCATATGTGCCGGCACAAGGGCCCGCAGGCATCGTTGACACGATTTC
>JAHEKD010000497.1 GCA_024638545.1 Gammaproteobacteria bacterium | reverse complement strand
TTACCAATAACATTCTTGCCCACCGCGTCGGGTTTGATAATAGATAACGTGCGTTCGATCGCCATTAATTACTCCTTAGTATATTCATCTGATATGTCATTAAAAAGCGGGCTAGTTTAACGTCTTTGGGTTGCCAAGAGCAATCAAAGTCTGTTGGTTTGCGCGCTTTACAGTCACATTCATCACCTGATTGGATTTAATTTCACCACTGACCATCACCGGCAAATAGTTTTCAGCACGCGATTTTCTCATGCCCGTCTTCGGGTCGATTGTTTCTTCTGTTAAAATCGTGTGGCTTTTTCCGACATTGTTGCTAATCACCCTTTTCAGGACTTCGTTACCGGCCTCACGAACTAACCGTGCCCGTGACTTGCGAGTTTGCACATTCACCTGCCGGGGAATTTTGGCCGCCGGTGTGCCGTCTCGCTGCGAGTATGGAAACACGTGCGGGTATGCAATTTCCAGGTCCCTGATCGCTGACAGTGTTTGATCGAAATGCACCTGTGATTCAGTGGGAAAGCCCGTCATCACGTCGGCGCTGATGACTAAATCCGGAACCACTCGGCGCAGTTCATGTATGCGATCATAAACCAGTTCCCTGTCATAACGTCTTTTCATTCGTTTGAGAATCAGCGTATTTGCACTTTGCAGCGACAAATGTAAATGTGGGCAGACAGCACGGTTTTTGTATCGATTTATCAACTGATGCGTAATATGTACTGGATCAATTGAACTTAACCGTAAACGAATCTCGGGGTGACTGTCATGAAGCTCGTCAATCAAATCAACCAGTCTGTAGCCTCCCGGGTTTAAATCCTCGCCATAAGCACCCAGGTCAACACCGCAAATCACCAGCTCACGGTAGCCATTCATGACCAGGCGCTGGGCCTGGCGCTTAACCAGAGTCATCGCGATAGACCGGCTGGGACCACGCGCCCGGTGGATAATACAAAATGTACAGCCCTGGTCACAGCCCTGCTGAACCTGTATGAAAGCCCGAGTCTGGCCCTGAATACCGGCCAGCAAACCGTCAGGCAGGCTGACGTGTTTGTCAACCTCTCCGACAACAACTTTGGGTAGCTGACCTGCCTCATACATCGGCAGCAGTCTATGAATATCAAGCTTTCTGTCATTTCCAACAACAAGATCAACGCCGGGTATTGCTGCACAGGCCGCTGGATCCATCTGTGCATAACAACCTGTTACGATCACAAGGGCATCAGGGTTAGAACGAACGATCCGTCGAACCTCCTGTCTGGCCTGCCTGTCCGCCTCCTGCGTTACCGTGCAGGTATTGATAATATACATGTCTGCGTGCTGCCTGGCGGACACCGTTTGCCAGTTCTGCCGGTTTAAGCGCTGCGCAATCAAATTACTTTCGTAAACATTAACCTTACACCCCAGGGTTGACACAGCCACACGCCGGCCAGCGTGATCCTTAACTTGAAGCTCATGATCGAGTGAAACATTTACTGAAGTCATAAACTCAACAAAATCATGTGTTTAAAGGTTTTTACGAGCCGTGTAGTGTAGACCAAAGCGATTATTTCAGCAATATCCGGGACTTCCGCTGGCAGCGCTGGTCAATCACGCAGGGCAGGTAGTTTATCGCCGGACCTTTGCCCGGTATGGACTGGTCTGGCGATATTTCCAGTAGAGGCTGCAGTACAAAACGCCGCTTAAGCATTTGCGGATGCGGTAAGATTAACCGCTCAGTTACACATCTAAGCTGGCCGAAAACCAATATATCCAGATCCAGGGTACGCGCTGAATTCTGATTTGACGTTCGTATGCGATGGTGCCTGATTTCAATCGCCTGTAAGATGTCCAGTAATCGATGTGGGCTATGACGAATTAAAATTTTGGCAACTGCATTCATGAAAACCGGCTGATCGGTATACCCGATCGGGTCTGACTCATAAATTGAAGAACATTCAAGCACTCTGACGCCCCGCAGATGTGCCAGAGTGGCGAGGGCATTTTTTAACTGAAAAAAAGGCCGCCCAAGATTACTGCCGAGCCCGATGAATGAGAGAGTTTCAGGCACTATCGCCATGACCCGACTGCCGGCGACGTCGTCTTTGCTTTTTACGTCTCGATCCCGGCCGGGCTGTACTGTGTTTATACGTCGACAGATCAGTATCCTGGATATCAGTCCAGAATCGGGCCTTATCATTGTCTGCATCGCCGCACTCCGCCCGTATCAGAAAAAAATCATAGGCGGCGCGGAACCTTGGGCTGTTAAGGATTTTTACAATGTGTTTTTTTTGGGCTTTTTCCAGACGATACTGTAACCACCAGATCTCCCGAATAGTGTTGCTGACCCGCCTGAGCATGCCGGTATGGGTCAGCTGTTGTGAAATGACCTCCTCTGAGGCCTGAAACATCGCCTCCTGGGGATCGTGCTTGGTTGCCGTGAGTTCCCGGAATCGTTTTTGAAAGTATGGCCACAGGATTGCGCAAAACATGAATGAACTGATGACCGTTTTATTTTCCCTGATACGCTGGTCTGTTTTTCGCAAGGCTTTCTGGGTAATTTTTCTGGATAATTTAGATTCGGCAGAACGGCTATCATCAGAAAAAGCAAACAGGTAAGGCAATAGATCATATTTATTCAGCAGCTCCCAGACTTTTTCCGACTGACCACAATAAAATAACTTTAAGACTTCATCAAAGCGACGTGCAGGCGGTATATTCCTGAGCAGTTGCTTTTGCCTGAATACAGCCTGCGCAAGATTTTGACTGACATCAAATTTGAATTTAGCCTGAAATCTCACCGTGCGCAGGATCCGTCCCGGATCCTCTGCAAATCGCTCATCAGGATCACCGATTAAACGCAGCTTTTGACTGAACAGATCTGTTTTACCGTCAAAAAAATCGATTATCCGGTTTTTGGTCACATCAAAATAAAATGCGTTGATTGTAAAATCA
>JAHEKD010000026.1 GCA_024638545.1 Gammaproteobacteria bacterium | reverse complement strand
CCGTTATTTTTAAACAGATAAACTCTGGCACCCGTTGAGCTGCGGGTTACAAATAGATCATCATCACCGTCATTATCATAGTCTGCCCAGGTGCCGCCATGAGTATCAGCAAAAGGTTCGTCGACTAATTGACCTCCAGGGATAGCGGTTGCAATGACATCAGTAAAAGTGCCATCACCGTTATTTTTATAAATACTGGTTTCAAAGGCATGGTTTGAAGCGTATAAATCAGGGTATATATCATTATTCAAATGCCCCCAGGACGCACCCCAGGACTCACCTGTGTGGAACGGTCCAGCTGTTGAGGTTTTATCCAGAAACTGGATTTGGGCCTTTGACTCAAAACTAACTACTAACGCAGTTATTACTAAGACAATATACAGAAGTATATGCACAGGTTTTGCTGACAGTTGCGCACCCAATACACTCCGGATCGATCGATAATTCCACATAACCTAACCCTCAAGATCAAAATACCCCTTTTGACCTTTATTCATTGTTATCTTATTTTACTGTTCCGCTACTACAATTTTCTGAATAAAGTATAGCCAACTCGCAGATAACAGCAATAGCAGTATCGTATAAATTGATTTTTTGTCAATGGCAACAGTAACACCTGTTAATAGATATTTTAAAAATTATTCATATCAGCAAGAAGCAAATTGCGTGAAAAACAGTGACTTTGGTAAAAAGCACATCAAAAGAAGGAGCCTATATCACTACTAACATTAAATTAATTTAATGATTAGCGTTGATACTGAAGATGGCGGTATATCAATCTCAATTTCACCAGAGTCTGAAAAAGAATATTGTTGTACAGAGGGTGATAGTTCAAGCGTATAGTCTTTGTCTTCATTCTCCGCGTCGAGGCCTGCGGCCGATGAAATATGATAATGCGCCAGTTCCGCATCTCGACCGGCAAATGCCTCATAGGTAACCTTTACCGTTTGATAATCGGAATGTCGATTGATTATCCTCAGACCCAGCTGATCTGACTCAGCATTGCGAAAAGCACTGGCTCTGATATCATAGCCACCACCGTAGTTTGAGAGATTTGGGCTTTTTGTTCGGGTTGCCAGACCGACGCCCAAATTCATTTGCGCCAGTACCCTGAACCCCCAGTAAATCGGACGTGGTCTCAGGTCATTATATTTGGCAGAATAATCAAAGAGCTGCCATGGGTGAGCATTTAATCCATGCCAAACAGCACCCTGGACTTCGGGTATTAATGAAATTGCAATCAGATAGTCTGCACTGCTAATTGCCGCAGATAGATTACTTGTAGATCTTACTGTATCGTCACTACCGGCTTTTTTTGAATTTGGCTGCCGGCCATGCTCGGTTATCCAGACTTCAGGGGCCTGTTTTCTGATCGATCTGTAGGTTTCTATACTCCGGGTCATAAGTCTCATCCAGAAGGTGATACTTCTTGATTTACCGTCCTTTCTATGACCATCATAATAATGGTGCACTGAGTAACCATCTACCAAATCCAGGCCATTTACAACAGCACTAATTAGCTCTTCAGGCGTACCCGTTCCTGCAGATGATTTTATTTTATAGCGCATCGTATAGTCACGTAATGCAGGAATGAATTTCACATTGTCAACCTCAGTACGAATCGCTTCGACGGTGGACAGCGAACGGTCAACGTATTGCTGTGGCGTCCACTCGTATTTACTCCGATCCAGTTCATTGCCGAGCTCAAGATAGTACGGGTAATCTGAGCTGTCAATGCGCTCACTTAAATACCTGGCCAGAGCAAGATTATTCGTTGCCACCTCCTGTGCATCTGCGACGAGCATGGGTTTTTGCGGGTCAAGGCCAACGATATTCAAGACATACCATGGAAGGCCTCCAACGGCATTGACAAAATCGTAATACTCATCAATCCCAAAATATACTTGTCTGGAATTTTTATCAAAAAAAGATTTTTGTGGGATACGTTCATTCACTTCTCCCACTGCACCAGTCCAGTGAAAAGTATTCGCAACCAAACCGCCCGGATACCGATAGACTGCATTTTTAAAGGGTTTGAGATAATCGATAATCCCTGCTTTGGGTGCCTGCGTGGTTTTATCCCAGAGTTGTTTCTGAAATTGTAAAAAGTTTATGTTAAATCCAAACAGGGTAGGCGGAACGGCTTGTCTAATAACATTATCCTCAATGATAATCTCCGCCGTATCAGAAGACTCTATTTTCCACAAATATTTTACTGAAACAGCATTTTGAGCAATTACATCGGTGGTAATAAAAATTACCAGCAATAAAACAGATACAAAAAAAACATTTCGACTGGTACGACTGTTTGTCATTTCAAAATCCTTAGTTTTTTTAACTAGATTTAGCTATCTATTTAATTTTCGTTTCATTATTAAGGTCATCATCTTTTCGATTTCTGTTTTTTGAAAAGGCGGCTTTAAAACGCATAACAATAGATAAACAGTGCCGAGGACTGCACCTGCAAGAACAATTGAATTGAATTTATTCAGGACAATCCACCCCGCGAGACCGGCTAAAACCCCATAAACCATTATTAATATGCAGTACAGTTTATCAATTGTGAAGTGAAATCCAAATGAATGGAGGCGTGAAATCGCCAGAAAAATGGCAGCAACTGTGCCGAGTATGTTTGCAATCACTATGCCCCATAGGCCTATCAGCGGCAGAAGCGGAATGGCAATAATGAATGATAGCGACTGAACCAGGTTACAAGCAATTGAGATCTGATTTTTCTCGACCGCTTCAATCAAAATTTCTATTATCAATCTTAAACTCATAATTACCAGAAGAATAAGGAAACCAGCCAAAACAAGATTAGCTGAGCCATATTTTCCATCTGTAATCCAGTCGAACACCGGCTCACCCAGTATAGCGACCGCTACAGCAGCCAATATTAGTATCAGCATGTTGATTCTCAACATCAAATTGGACATTCGGGTCAGCTTGCTGAAATCACCCGTAGTTGCATATTTTGCAATAAAAATCGGCCTGACTAATCCAAGTGTTAAACGGCTCGGCATAAATCTTTGAAACAGTTGAAATAGACTGTCAGCAAAACCAAACAAAGCCACTTCACTATTTGGCATCATACTGGTCACTAAAAGACGATTTGGCCCACTGCCATATAAAAGCATGGATAATGTTGATATACATTTTGTGGCCCCATATTTATAAACACGTGTGCTGTTGGATTTCCACCAGCCGGTCTCGCCATGATTGCGTTCTTTGTCTATACGCCAATTAATGAACAACCCAAAGACAAGCAGAATCAGTGAAAGACTTTCAGAAACCACCTCAACTATAACGACGTTAACCAGGGTCATTTTATTAAGCAAAATACATATTAAAACGCCTGTGAGTTTCACCATACTGCCTATCGCAAGGCTATATTGAGAAATTCTCTGCCATAACAGGGCTTCCATTGTCCCCGCAATCGACAAGCATGCCAACCTGAGTAAGCCGACATACAAGTACCACGGCAGCAACCATTGCCACTGTGTTTGCTTTAAAAATACGGCAATTTCAGGTAAAAATACGATCAATAGCAGAACTGTCAGAACAATCAAAACAATACGACAAAAAACACCAATTACAATCATTCGATAAACTAATTTGTTGTTGGTGATACTTCGCAGCTCTGGCAAATAACGATGCATGACCAACTGAATGCCTGCGCTCGTAAGAATTCCAATCACTAAAATAATCGCCTGCCATGAAATATAGATTGCGTATTCATTTTGTTCCAAATACCGGGCGAGCAAAATCACAACACTCAGCGATGAGATTATCGTAAAGCCTTTACCAATCAAATAATGGCGCAGACTGGAGCTGAGCGCTGAAAAACCAAAATATTTAATGAAATTAGAATCCACTTAATATAATTACTGATAGATCTATGATCAATTATTGAGAGATTGTCTTATGAAGATTGTAAATGAATGATAAAACTGTATCGACGCTGCAACACTCACGATATCAAATAAATCTTCGATAGATATAGATTTAATACCACCGATTTTACATGATTAACATATGATCGCTGCCAAAATGTTATATCCATTTGAATAGATGAACTCAAATGCGGTAAAGGCAGCCATCAATAAAATCTTATGGTATGGATTGAACCTTTGAGCTAAAATCCCGCTTTGGGCTCCTACATAAATTTAAACTATGTTCAATATTTTTAGATCAATTGCCTCAGTTATTATCGTTTTTGTTTATTCACAAGCTGTTTTCGCAGCAGAATATCCCCTCGGCGCAGGCGATGAAATAGAAATTACAATATTTCAGCATCCTGAACTCCAAAAAAATGCGGTAATCTCTGAGAGCGGAAAAGTTAATTTTGCATTAATTGGTACGGTCGACCTGAAGGGTAAAACAGAATCTGAAGTTGCAAAAACACTCACCGATGCATACAGCTCCGGCGGATTCGTTAACAATCCTGAAGTGTTTGTCGTCGTCAATTACCTGAGCCGGAAAGCCTCGGTTATCGGCAAAGTTCATAACCCTGGTCAGTATTTGATAACTACAGGCGAAACGATATTGGATTTTATCTCCAAAGCCGGCGGAATTACGGATGATGGCAGTTCAGTGATTTCACTTTATCGCGACAAGGGAGAGGCGATAGAAATAGACCTGTTTAGTACAACAAATAGCAAAATCAACCGAAACAGCGCAATTCAGAAAGGCGATGTGATTCGGGTGACTCCGGCCGAAGTCTTTTACACCTCAGGTGAAGTCAATAAACCGAATAGTTATTTACTTCTTGAAAATATGACAATACGGCAGGGGATCTCTGTGAGCGGTGGCATGACAGATAAAGCAACCGAAAAAGGCCTTCGAATTATCCGCAATGCACCTGATGGCAGCCTGGTAAATCGTGAAGCCAGTCTAGATGAATTAATTCAGCCATCAGATATTATTTTTGTAAAAGAGAGTTTGTTCTAGGCCAGCATTCCAAGTGGTGTTGCAGGCTATGTTAAACATCGTAAAGCGATAGAATCAGATCTGGATAATAAAGATTCAAGCGGATAGAATACGCGGCTCATTATTTTATTGAAATCAAGTAGATTTTTATGAGCCGCGACATTCCATCCAGTGCCTGGGATCTGTTTTCCTGCCCAAACTGCAATCAGACATTAGAAAAACAAAATGAGCGGCTGGTATGCACTGGCTGTAAAGCTGAATTCGGCTATGATAAAACTGGAAGTTTGGATTTAAGGATAAACCAGAAAAAAACATTCAGATATGATGTGAAGCTGTGCACGCCTGTGATCCAGCAGGAAGATGTCAAGTTCAGCATCATGTCAGTCAATCCAGACCCGGAAGTGGATTTTTCCGGATTCGATATACACTATCACCTTTCTGAAGAAATCCTCAGCCATTTTCCAAAAGCGAAATCGCAGGGCAGCGTGATGCTTGATCTGGGTTGTGGTGACGCGGTTCATCGTAATGTTTGTGAGCATGCAGGTTATGACTATGTAGGCATAGACTACTATGATGAAAATGCGCCCATATTCGCAGATGCCCATGCACTGCCATTTATGGATAACAGTTTCGATTTTATACTTTCAATTGCCGTGCTCGAGCACATACGTTTTCCCGCTGTGATGATGAAAGAGGCACATCGTGTACTTAAACCCAACGGTCTGTTTCTGGGTACAGTGGCTTTTCTGGAACCATTTCACGGTGACAGCTTCTACCATCATTCGCATTTAGGCACGTATAACTCACTCCAGGAGGGCGGGTTCAAAATAAAATCGATTTCACCCAACGCCAAATGGACTGTCCTTGATGCACAAGCCAATATGGGTCTATTTCCTCAAATGCCGAATGCGGTTTCAAAAGCTATCATTATGCCAGTTAAATTAATGCACAAGCTCTGGTGGAAAATGGGTGAGCTGGCTTCTCGCAATGCAGCACCTGAGACGCGCGTACGTAATACCACCGGCTCATTCGCCTGGATAGCAGAAAAATAAGGGTTCGCCTCGCCTATAGGGCCTGCAAGCCGGGCCTGATAATCGAGAGATGCTTCATTACTAACCTTTGCCCGCATTTCTCACCAGACTTTGTAGCGAGAAGCCTAAAGAATGCGCCCTGTATGGGTTTTACGACCAAAGGGCCCGCAGCTATCGTTGACACTATGGCGAGGACCTGATCGAGTAAAATGCCCACAGGGCGTGGCAAGGGACCATCGCATTAGCAGGCTGGTGAGAAATGCGTATATAGTCACTCAACGGTAACTGACTTTGCCAGATTACGCGGTTTATCTATATCGGTGCCTTTAATCACGGCAACGTGATAGGCTAGCAGTTGCAAAGGGATAACGTAAATGATGGGCGATATTGTATCGTCAACAGGTGCCACTTTGATAACTTCAATTCCGGCATCCGCATCCATTCCCGATTCCTGGTCGGCAAACACAATCAGCTGCCCGCCCCGCGCTCGAACTTCCTGTATATTCGATTTGATTTTCTCTAACAGGTCATTATTGGGTGCAACGGCAATAACCGGCATCTGCGAATCCACCAGTGCTAAAGGGCCATGTTTGAGTTCGCCGGCAGGATAGGCTTCAGCATGAATATAGGATATTTCCTTGAGTTTCAGCGCGCCCTCCAGGGCAATCGGAAAATGCAGGCCGCGACCGAGAAACAGCGCATGGTTTTTATCCACAAACCGAGTCGCCAGTTTTTGAATTTCTTTATCCTGGCTCAACGCCTGCTCCACTTTTCCGGGTAAACTTCTTAATTCATTGACTAACTCTGCTTCAGTTGTTTGATCGAGCAGCTTTCTACGCCCCAAAACAATAGCGAGCAATAATAAGGCGGCCAGCTGGGTAGTGAATGCCTTGGTGGATGCCACCCCTATTTCTGGACCGGCATGCGTCATAAAAACCAGATCCGATGCCCGCACCAGGGAACTTTCCGCTGCATTACATATTGTCAAGGAATAGCGATAACCCTGCTGCTTGGCTTTATCCAATGCGGTTAATGTATCGATTGTCTCACCGGACTGTGAGATCGTTAACACCAGCGCATTGGCAGGGACAACATGTGCTCTGGATGAGAATTCTGTTGCTATCTCGACATCGCAGCGCACCCCAAATTTCTCAAACCAGTTGCGCGCAACCAGACCGGAATAAAAACTGGTGCCACAGGCGATGATTTGCACCGCCTCTACCCGGTCAAAAATCTCCGCTGCATCGTGGCCAAAAGACTGCTCAAGAACACTGTTTGCAGAAATTCGACCTTCCAGGGTGTCCGCAATGGCCTGCCCCGGTTCAAAAATCTCCTTTTGCATGTAATGATGATAATCACCGAGCTCAATCGCGTTGGCAGAAAGTGAGCTGGTTTTCACATCCCGCTCGACAAGCTGGTCCTGATTGTTGTATATCGTTACCTGCCCCTGATTAATATCCACAATATCGCCATCTTCAAGCACCATGAACTTGTTTGTTACAGCAATAAGCGCTGACATATCCGAGCCTAAATAGGCCTCACCGGGTTTCACCCCAACCAACAGCGGACTCCGCGACCTGGCACCTATCATTCGTCCGGGTTCAGACAGGCAGATTACGCCAAGGGCGTATGCGCCCTTGAGTAATTTTATGGTTTTTTGAACGGCAGCCAGCAAATCATCGCCATGGTTGATGAAGTCATCGACTTTATTGACAATGACCTCCGTATCGGTTTGGGAGTAAAAACTGTAGCCTTTTGACATGAGTTCCTCTCGCAATTCATGGTGGTTTTCTATTATGCCGTTGTGCACCACGGCCACATTATTTTGACTAATATGCGGGTGCGCATTATCCCTGGTCACGCCGCCATGCGTTGCCCAGCGTGTATGGGCGATACCGGTAGATGCTTTGAATCTATCGAAATCAATATCAGCTTCAAGGTCTGCAACGCGACCTACATTGACCTTTCGCTCAATTTCATTGTCCCTTACAATGGCTACCCCTGCTGAATCATATCCCCTGTATTCAAGGCGTTTCAGGCCATCAATTAACATGGGCACGATATTACTTTTTGATACAGCTCCAACAATTCCACACATAGTTAAACCCGGATATTTTTCCTATTTGTTTTTTTGAGGCCGTTTCCAGCCTTTAAGAACATACTGCTCTTTTTTGTTGATTGTCAATTCATCTTTGGGCGCATTTTTGTATACCGTAGTACCTGCACCGATTGTCGCACCGTCATCAATTTCAACGGGTGCGACCAGCTGACAGTCAGACCCAACGTGCACATTATCACCAATTATGGTTTGATGTTTATTTGCACCGTCATAATTGCAGGTGATCATGCCAGCACCCATATTTACATCATTGCCAACCTGCGCATCGCCAACATAGCTCAAATGATTTGCTTTGCTGTTTTTACCAATGGTCGAATTTTTGATTTCAACGAAGTTACCGATCCTGCTGCCCTCCTTAAGTTCACTGCCCGGCCTCAGTCTGGCATATGGCCCTACGTGGCAGCCGGCACCGATAACTGAATCCTCAATCAATGAAAACGCTTCAATGTGCGTATTGTCACTAATTTTTGAGTGTTTAATAATGCAATTAGGACCGATATGAACATTTTTTCCAAGCTGACAGTCACCCTCAATCAGCGTGTTGACGTCAACATAACAGTCTTCACCAAATTCCAGCTGACCGCGAAGATCAAATCGAGACGGATCGCTAATGGTTAAACCTCTTTTCATCAGCTCAAGGGCAGTTTGATTTTGATGCATTCGTTCGAGTTTTCCAAGTTCAAGTTTGCTGTTCACACCCGTAATTTCAAGCTCTGTCTCTGCTTGAATTGAGATTACGGGTACGCCATCGTTTACCGCCAGCTTAACTATATCAGTCAAGTAAAATTCTTTCTGGACATTATTATCGTCTATTTGAGTTAACCATTGCCTCAAATCGCTTGCCTGCACAGCCATGACGCCCGTATTAATTTCCCTGATTTCACGCTCGGACTGGGTTGCATCCTTAAACTCGGTAATGGCGACGATATTATTCTGATGATCGCGTATAACCCTGCCCAGACTTGCGGGCTCATCCAGCTCTATCGTCAACAGTGCGAGTTTTTTCCGGGCTGCTAGCTGAACCAGTGGACTTAACGTAGCAGGCCTTATTAGTGGTACGTCTCCGTAAAGGATTAATACAACAGCGTTATCATTCACGCTGGGCATTGCCTGCGCAACGGCATGCCCGGTGCCTTTTTGCTCACTTTGATGTACCCAGTTTATGGAATGCGAAGAAAATTTGTCTTTTACCTGCTCTCCACCATGGCCATACACAACATGAATATGATCAGAATCCAGTTTTTCTGCAGCATCCAGCACATAGCCCAGCATGGGTTTTTTGGAAAGCTCATGCAGGACCTTGGGCCTGGATGAAAACATCCTTGTGCCCCTGCCGGCTGCGAGTATTATTGTCTCTAGAATCATGGGCTGAGTATAGTCCACAGTGATGCGCTGTTAAATGGCTGTTGATAATTATCCACAATTTGTTGAATGTCCTGCCCGATAAGCTTCAACTACCGGGGTATGAAATGATCTGGTTACGAATGTACTGCGATATCAATTTTTTTGTCTGCGGATATCGACAATCGTTTAAATGCGTACTGTGCGTGTATTGATAATCACACCTGTAACTCACTATTCTCACGGAGTCAGGGTAACGGTTAGTTAGAAATTCCAAATCCACCGGACGATTATACTCATCGTCGTCATAAGCTAATATCAATGCTTCGATACTGGGCGCACGCAACATCTGCCTGATTTGTTCAGGCCTGATCCGGTTTCGCCACCACGGGTAATTTCTAGTGCTTTTACGATTTGCCAGCGCAGGCGCAAATAAATCGCGGCATTGAACTTTCTGTTGACCTGATTCATAAGCATCAAAATCACCCATGCACCCTTGGAATGGCCGGCAAGAAACAGATGCTCGGGCAAAATCCCCTGCTCAATGATACCGTCCATTGCCTGTTCGATTTCATCCATCCGGGCATAAACCTGATTTCCGGCCTGACTTCTGGCCGTACCCTCGGTTGCATCGGAACACAGGTAATAAATAATAAAACGCTCACCTGACAGTGCCGTCAACGACTCCGGTACCCGGTTAAAGCTGGCGTTACAGCGCTCCTTTTTTCTTGGATTACGGGTACCGTGATTATATATAACCACCACAGTCTCTGCCGCAGGGGCGCTAAGCTTGATCAGGGGCTGATCTGAATCAGAGGATGAAAATACAACACAACCTGCCAGCAGGCAAGCTACAATGAGGACAGTTATGTGCTTATTAAAATCAGCTTCATTTATACGAACGAAGATTAGCTTTTTACCATCATATTTATTAAGGCCTGATCAAGATCTTCAATTAAATCATCGACATGTTCAATACCCGTAGACAGGCGAATCAGGTTATCCGGTGTATTGGTTATCTCACCTTCACTCGTTTTCCGATGCTCAATCAGACTTTCTATCCCTCCCAGCGAAGTCGCAGGTTTCCAGAGTTTAGTCGATAATACCATCTCAATGGCCTGCTGCCGGCCACCTTTTACCAGGATTGATAACATGCCACCGAAACCGCCACCGAACTGTTTTTTCGCCAGTTCGTGGAATGGACTAATTTCAAGTCCGGGATAATATACTCTTTCAACCGCGTTATGCTTCTCCAGCATCCTGGCAATTTTAAGCGCGTTTGCAGACTGCTGATGAACGCGCAAGTAAAGTGTTTTCATTCCGCGTATGAGTTCGTAACTATCTCTGGCACCGGGCATCGGGCCTGCGAGGAGGCGATATTTTTTAAGGCGTTGCCATAAACTTGATTCGGAATCTTTACACACTATCACACCCGCCAGGACATCTGAATGACCGTTTAGATACTTGGTGGCAGAGTGACAGACTAAATCTGCGCCATGGGTGAGCGGTTGGCAAAGCACCGGTGTGCATGCAGTTGCATCAACAGCTAGAGCTGCACCGGCCTGATGCGTAATCTCGGCAAGCGCGTTTATGTCTGCGACAATCCAGGTTGGGTTAGCGATGAGCTCAACCCAAACCAGTCTGGTACTGCCTTTGATTATGGCTTTAGCAAGTGAAGCCGAGTCTGTTGAATCGAAATAGCTAACCTGTAGACCATATTGTCCGGCAAACTCCTGTACCCATTGGGTGACACCGTGATACAGTGTATCTGCGATAACAACATGATCGCCCTGGCGTAGCGCATGGAATGCAGCCGTACACGCACTCAACCCAGATGGGAACAGCATCGCCTGTTGACCTTTTTCCAGCGCACAAATAATATTCTCAGCCTGCTCGACCGTCGGCGACGAATCACGAATATAGCTGCGCCCATCGCGGGTTTCATAATCTCCATCGCGTGCGTAGGTTGTCGACACCTGGATCGGTGGAATGACGGCACCGGTTATTGGACAAAGTTCGCCCATGGCCTGTGCCACGAGCGTTTGTGGTTGAACGTGAAGCTCTTGTTTAATTGCCATCGTACGGTTCACCGTCCTGTGATTGTTCTAAATCAAGCACTATGCTGTGCCACTAAATATATACTGACTAATCCGGTTTCAAAGTTGATCGTGATCATGAAATTCAACCATAGTGGATCAGGTGAAAACCGTCACGAATGCTTATAACAGTACCCGAATTTAGGTCGCGATAGGAATGCCGGTTACCCGGCACCCCTCGCACAGATCCCAGCGGGCGCTACTAACGCACTGGGCTCCTACCTCGGGTATTTGGCGTCAAAGCGTTTAGCAGGATAAGCA
>JAHEKD010000496.1 GCA_024638545.1 Gammaproteobacteria bacterium | reverse complement strand
AGTCAGGCAAAATACTGATCGAGTCGAAGGATTTTGACCTGCATGGACTCGTAACCTCAGTCATATACATGCTTGCTCCGATGGGCGCCAAGAAAGAGCTCACTGTCTCCTGCACTTTTGACCCGGAAACACCATTTGCACTCATTGGAGACCAGCAGCACTTGCGCCAGGTATTGATTAATCTGGTCAACAACGCGATCAAATTTACCGAAAAAGGCTCCGTCATCCTGTCTGTCAGACAGGTCGGCGGGACTGAAACAACACCCCGGATCCGGTTTGAAATTACCGATACCGGAATCGGAATTCCCGCAGAAGCTATTGATACCATATTCGATGATTTTACCCAGGCTGATGCTGGCAGCAATCGTTCCTTCGGTGGTAGCGGCCTGGGAACGACTATTTCAAAAGAACTGGTCGAGCTCATGAATGGCCAGATCGGGGTTACCAGCCAGGTCGAGCAAGGTTCGACCTTCTGGTTCGAGATTCCCTTCCTGGCCAGCAGCAATCCCGAAACCAGTATTTCCGAGAATCACGTACTATTGCTGGCGGGCGAAGATGCTGCCAACGTCATTCGCCCATCACTGAAGTATTGGCGCGTCAATTTTGACTGGGTTCGGACGCCCACTCGCGCGATCTCGCAACTGGTTCAGTCAAATGACGATTCCAACCCCTACGAAACCATACTGGTTGATCAGGTTTGTCTGACTGACATCAACGCCGTCCAGTTTGCACAGATGGTGAAATCTGAAGGTTTACTCGAAGATACTTCGTTGGTACTGATCAATTCGTCCGACACCATGATCGATGCCAACAAGTCTAATCACTTTTATATTTCCACCTTGATGAATCCGCAGGAAAAAAGACCTTTGTTTAACGCACTGCACGCCGCGCAAAGCGTGAACCTTAACGATTCTAAAATTGCCACCATGGCCGAGCACTATGCAAGGCAGGCGGGTGCCGCAGCTTTGAATATCCTGGTGGCTGAAGACAACCAGGTTAACCAACAGGTTATTGAGGGCATATTGAGAAACGCCGGCCACAACGTTCGCATCGCAAACACCGGTGATAAGGCCCTCGATATCCTGAGTGAAGAAATGGATAAGATTGACATGGTGATTCTCGACATGAACATGCCTGAAGTATCCGGTGTCGAGGTCGTCAAATCTTTGCGATTCATGGACACCCGTGGAGAACTTCCGGTCATCATGTTAACAGCGGACGCGACTCCGGAAGCCAAAGAAACCTCTCTGAGTGCCGGCGCCAATCGATTTCTCACTAAACCGATTGATGCGCGCGGCTTACTGGAGTGCATCGCATCTTTGTCGAAGAATACTCGCAAGGCAAAAGTCAGCAAACCGATTTCCAAACCGGAAACACGGGTTCACCTGCATAGCAATTTTGCCGAATCAAAGTGGTACAACAATGTGGTCCTGCACGAACTGGACGTACTGGGTGATGACCCCGATTTCATCAAGGTACTGCTCAAGAACTTCGAGAAAGAAGGCAGTCAACACATACTGAATATCAAAAAGGCAATGTATGACGATTACCTGGAGTATCGGGAAAACCTGCACGCACTCAAGGGGTCTTCAACCGAGCTGGGTGCCAATAAACTGGTCGAAGTCTGCCTGGAAGGCGAGGCGCTTAAGCCCTATGACATGGGCAGCGAAAAGATTAATCAGATGTGCTTACGAATAGAAGACGTTTTCAACAAGACCGTAACCGCATTGATTAATGCAGTTACGGTTGAAGATCCAAAAACTTTTCGAAGCAAAATTAGCGATCAATAAGCAGGAATTCAGGCGCCTCCGGATTTAGCAGTTTGCCGACGCACCAGGCGTTCCATCATTCGTAAATCCCTGGGTGACAGCTGCAGGGCCGAATCTGCCCATACCGTTGCAATATCAGACAGTTCCTTGTAGGTGACCTGGTTACAGATATCTTTCAATTTTTGCATCGACTTGTAGGTATTATTGGCTCGGGAAGCCGAACCTATGTAACGATACACCTCCACCTCACCCTCGCCTTTTTCAGCCAGAATATCTACCACACCCATCTCAAAGAGCTGCTCGGAGGTGAACAGAGTACCGCTAAGGATCATTTTCTCTGCAGCGGCAAAACCGATTTTTCGTGATAAAAGCGAATAAGCGCCCATACCCGGGAAGAGATTAAACAATACTTCCGGCAACCCCATTTTGACGCCTCGTTCGGCGATGATTACATTACTTGATAAAGCGGCTTCGAAACCACCACCGAGCGCGTCTCCCTGAATCAGCGAAATGGTGGTTAAATCGAGATTGTAATGAAACATATTCTGATACAGGATATCGATACATTTCATCGCGTAAGTCAGCAAACCTTCTCGATTATTAGACTCTATATAAACTTTAAATAATTCAAGATCGCCGCCAAGGTTGAAAACGCCGCTAACGTCAGACCCGACAACGAGGTAGTCGTACTTCTCGCCCCTGCTGGAAACCATTTCAGTTTTTACATTTTCCAGGTAGTCACTAATATCATCCAGTAACTGCAGTGTGAATGACGGTCGAGGTGATCCCTTCATCAGAAACCAGCCAATTTTATTTTTTCTATCGTAAAAAGTTTTAAGCTGGGACTGATCGATATGGGACTCTTTTTCAGGCGGGGTCGCGCTCATATAGGCTACGTTGCTCATAATGATGTCTCTACGGTTGTTTTTTATCGGCTACCTGGATTTTGCATCCGGGTAAGTCTTTGGTTTTATTTGCTCGTTATAAAAGCGAAAATTCTTTTAATTCAGAGCTTTATCCACTGTTCTTAACGCGTGGCTTATGAGCCTCAATTTACCTAAACAACGGACGAATGCAAGCAGACTGTGATGGCTATCACATAATATTTAAGATAAGTTACTTTAAATATGCGCGATAATTTATTGTTTTTATTGATTAATTTGAATAAATATGACGAAGATAAAAAAATGTCACATTTTGGGC
>JAHEKD010000495.1 GCA_024638545.1 Gammaproteobacteria bacterium | reverse complement strand
CCGAAGTCACTGGCGAATCCGTGATGTCGCATGCCAAGATTGATGATTTCCAATGGCAGTCACATTGTCGCGGGTTGGTACAGCTCCCGCTCGCGGCATAATCGATAATTCGACACCCACACGTTGACAAGTTGTCCGTAGGGTAGTGTCAACTTCACCGGCCTAACTTCATACTCTGGTCATGAATACATAATTTGATTTTGTGTTTCAAGGTGTTGGAGGAAGTAACTAAATACCTCCGACACTATTTTGATTCGGTTAACTCAAAGTAGTTTATTCTGCCTTAACGGTAGCAACGTGGAACACACCTTAACCAAGCATAAGTTTTTATAAATGACTGCTTAGCGGAATATTCATTTGAATTGAAAAAACTGACGAATGGCGGAAACGGGCAAAACTCGGCCAACTTATGCAAACACTCTTAACCAATCATTTTGTATTTAGTGTCCGCTCAGGGATCCCCTTTTGGACAGTATTGTTGGTTCATGACATCATCGCTTTTTCTGCCAAACTCACTTTACAATTCCGTAATTTGTTACTTCTTTTCCAACTTTTTGTTACTTGTATTTGACGTCCCTGTTGCCATTTCAACCATTGTTTCAATGCGTATTAGTCGGCGATCATGTTCCCTGACTTCTTTTGCTAACTCGCTCAATAAAGTACCTGCCTTATCGACTTTCTCCGATAGCAATAACACCTCACGCATTGCTTGGATGGTATCTTTAACAACACTCATGTTTTTCGAAGCTCTTTCAAAATAGACTGTGCATCATTGATACCCTTATTTAGAGAGCGTTTTGCAGAGGCTGTTGATAATTTAACCTCTTTGATCAATTCTAAAAGTAACTGTTCATCTTCGTTCGTGACTTTATTTTGGCATCGAGAACGCACAAGCTCAGAAATACTGACGCCCTCTTTTTTTGCTTCTCGATTTAAATATGCCTTAAACGAAGGTGATCCTAAAATGGTGATTCGCTCAGATTTTACTGTCATAATTACATCTCATTAACATGATAATGTTAATTATAATGTTAATTTGAATTTATTTCAATTTCAAAACATATCCGTACAGTTTTAGCTAATCAGTTGCGGCGTAAACTCCTAAATAGGAAATTCCCAAAAAGTGTGGGAGATTTTCAACAAAATGAGTTTATTTGACCAAAAGATCAATTATTTACGTTGTATCACTTGCCATCACTGAGTTACATCTATAAATTTCGATTTCAGATTACAGATCGCAAGATTTCCCATATAGTGAGTAAATAAGAGATTATCAGTCGTAAGATGTTCATGTTTTATTGCTCATAATGATAAAAATCATCAACCTTTGAATTCCAGTATTCGATATAGTTTTTATACGCCCTAACAGACGTTAAAAATGCCACGTGTTGTTTCGCATAGACTCTGTAAGCGGGGATTTGGTTAACATTATTACGATAAGCCTTTTCTAGTCGATGGTTACCATCAATCACATTAAACTGGCCAGGACTGATTTCACCTAATATTATCGGCTCTGACAAGTTTGCTGTTTTAATTGTCAATTCATTTAAATTCTTGGAATTAAATCTAGCTAAGGATTGCACCTCTAAATGTTCTGCTAAGAATTCACCCGGGTTGGATTTGATAAACGCGATAAGTTTGGAGATATTGAATTTAAAAACTCCATTAGGAAACAGTTCATCATCATCTTCAACTGGCAATGGTATGAATGTATTGTCTAGAATAAACTTCAAGTTTCGTTAACGCCTAAGTCGTACATATCAGATCAAAATTTTTTCGCCGTAAACAAATAAGAAAGTTCCAATCTGTCACTTCTGACTTCTTTGTGTATTTCACAACGTTTGTTTACATTATATGTGCCATATAGATCTAAATCTAACATTTCTGTGACCAGTGGCAATCTGAGAAGCCATTTTCAGGAACTCAAATCCTACCGTCTGATTTGTAAGCTATAATAAGTGTTCGTTGAAGGATCCCCTTTCGCGCAGTTGCAAATGGTTCATATTTTCACAAATCAAAACTTCCGAGTTATACTCATTGCCTTTCAGGCTATTGTAATTGATGCTTGTTGTTTCTCCAGACCAGTCATTCATGACGCCGCTCTGTACTCTGAAATATCCCAAATGTACTGGTAATTAATGTATCTAAAGCAATTTCTATGTATGCCTGCTTTGTGATGTATTCAATGGGATGGGCGTCTTAATTACAACTGCAAATTGATCGAATTCAAGTAAAATCAACGCATACAGGTGTAAAATATTCATGTATTCAAGAGTGGCATTGGTAACGTCACTAGTAGACTATGTAGCATAATCTTAAGGGGAAAAACGATGAGAAAGAACAACGTTCACACACGGCGTAAAATGGGCAGATCCTCCAACCCTTTAAAATCGGCGCTATTAACGCTGGCAATTGCCCAGGCGCTGGCGTTACAGGCGGTGCAGGCGGCGAGCATTGAAGTCACCTCGAATCTGGATGACGGCACTAATTGCACATTGCGCGAGGCCATCGACACCGTCAATGCGGGTGTTGATCAAGCCAATGGTTGTCTCATCAATGGTGCATTAGGTACTGCCGATACGATCAGTTTTGAAGCGGGTGTGGCCGGTAGCACCATCGTCACGAATGGTGAGTTAAGGATCACCCAAAGCGTGAGTATTAATTCAGGGGGTGTAAACACCACAATTGATGCGAATGGGGTTGGGCGTGTAATTTTCGTAGACGGATCTGGATGTCCGTCATTCCCTTGTGGTACTTACGATACTCAGGTGGAACTGGATCAACTCACCCTGACAGGTGGCAATAGTCTTAGATCTGGCGGCGGGATTCATGTTTATATCTCAAACACCACGTTGAGTAACAGCACGGTCTCTGGCAATACGGCTAGTAATTGAGGCGGCGGGATTTTTTCTTTTGGTTCATTCGTCACGCTGAGTAACAGCATGGTCTCGGGCAATAGTACTGGAGGTAACGGCGGCG
>JAHEKD010000494.1 GCA_024638545.1 Gammaproteobacteria bacterium | reverse complement strand
TCAAGTAACTCGCTCTTGGTAAATGGTTTGTTGATGTGCTGCTCTGATCCGGCCACTCTTCCCCGCGCACGATCAAATAAACTGTCTTTGCTGGAGAGCATTACCACCGGGGTATCTTTAAAGTAACTGTTGTTTTTGATTAACTTGCAGGTTTGGTATCCATCCAGTCGAGGCATCATAATGTCGACAAAAATAATGTCTGGTTTGGTATCCGTAATCACCGACATGGCCTCAAAGCCATTGGTTGCGGTGTACACTTCGTACCCCTCCTTTTTTAAAATCGTTTCAGCAGTCATTCGGATAGTATTACTATCGTCGATAACCATTACCTTAGCTTGCATAGGCCGAGTCTCTAGAATGTCTAAAAAATTAGAAGCGAATAGTGCAAATGAATAGCAAAAACCACTTCTAATGAAACTTCACAGAAAAAGTAGTTAAATTATTGTTATTAATGTTATTTAACCCGTATAAGATACAACATCGAGAAGTTTTTGTTAATTGAATTTTAACCTTGTAGGAATCACTGCATCACTGTGCTGACGAAATGCCAAAAAAGTGAACCTGACCACTCATCCTATAGGGCATGCGGCCTTATACAAAGCCAATCTCAGGCAGATTCACATTGCTCTACAATCGACACCGGGGCTGCCGGTATACCATATCCTGTTTTTCGTCACTCGAACCTGCTGAGTGACAGAATCTGTCACCCGCGAAACTGGTCAGCAAAAACGGCTAAATCAACACCATGAAGTGGACTGTGTACATGCTGAGGTGTGCTGATAACACGCTCTACACCGGGATCACTATTGATATAGAGCGCCGTGTGCGTGAACACAATGAGGATAATAAGAAGGCGGCGCGGTATACGCGTGCACGGCGACCGGTTACTTTGGTTTATCAAGAGGCATGCGAAAACCGGTCTGCTGCGAGTGGACGCGAACATTACCTGAAACAGCTATCCGTAGCCCAGAAAACGGCGCTTATCAATTGTGGTTAATAAAAGAAAACTGACCCGCCGCCAAGCCTGGCGTACACAAAAAATTCAACAGGAGAAAACCCAGCGCGCGGCGAAAAAAGAGCGCGATTTAGGTCAGCAAATAAGTGCCGGCGAGCTGGGTAGTGAACAACACGGGTTGCTACTATGCCGATACAGCAAGCACTTTGAAGTAGAAGCACTTGAAGGCCCGGATCGCGGTCAGGTACACCATTGCGTAGCCCGCACAAACCTGGGTTCCCTGGTCGCCGGTGATGAGGTTATTTGGCGGGCTGGCAGCGGAAACACCGGTGTGATCGAGTCGCGACTGGATCGCCGCAGCATTCTGGAACGGCCGGATAATTTTGGGCGACTGAAACCAGTGGCAGCAAATATCGACCAGATGCTCATAGTTATCGCAGTAGAGCCGCAACCGCAGCGAAACCTGATTGACCGCTATCTGGTGGCTGCGGAACTGATGCATATCCGGCCGATAATAGTGCTCAATAAGGCAGACCTGATTACTGACGCTAACCGGGCCGGCCTGGATGCACTATTGAACACTTATCAAAAATTAGATTACCTGACGGTGAAGATCGTCAGCTCGAGGCACCAGGCCGCGCAGCTTGGCGAGCTGCCGAAAATGATTGATAAACACACCAGCATTGTTGTCGGCCAGTCCGGGGTGGGTAAGTCATCGCTGATTAATACGCTGCTGCCTGATGCAAGACTGGAGATCGGGCCTTTATCAGAACACACGCGCGAAGGCACTCACACCACAACAACGGCAAGACTATTTCACTTGCCGCATGGCGGTCAGCTGATAGATTCACCGGGGATCAGGGATTTCGGGTTATGGCATATTGATACCCTGCAACTTCAATATGGCTTTATTGAGATCGCAGAACGAGTGACTGCATGTCGGTTTCGAAACTGCCAGCATACAAATGAGCCGGGCTGTGCGGTTCAGGCGGCACTGAAATCGGGCGAAATCGATGCCCGGCGATTTGAGAGTTTCCAGAAAATCAGGTCGGTAATATTGGATCAGCAGGCACGGGGCCTTTCCCGCTCCAGCTAGACTGCGTCAATTCTCACAGCCTCGCCACTGCAAACTTGTAATCACCACTAAGCAGAGACAGCGGTTCGGTCTCACCACACTGCTGCGAGATGGCTTGATCCGCCCATTGATAGTAAATACTGCGATTCACACGGGCCCACAACTCATTTCGAATGTTGATGTAAGGTAGCCACTGCCCTTGGTAGCGGCGTAATTCAACTCGGTTTTGAGGTGACACAATTATCCGGTCACCGGTGTTGGTTACAACTATCCAATGCTTTTCAATATATTCTGCCTGTTGAATGATAAAAGGCACATCGACAACAGTGATTGCCAATTTTTCGACCGGCGTCACGAGGAAATATTGATCGCCCTCACACCGTAAAATCGAAGCAAAAAGCCTGACCAGGGCGGAGCGGTTGATCGCCTTGCCCTCGTGGAACCAGAACCCCTGCGCATCAATCACGATATCAATTTCGCCCTCATTTTTTGGATTCCACAGATGAACCGGCGGGTTTTTAACCTGCTGTAGCTCTGTTTCTATCTCATCCAGGCGACTCATTAACTAAGTATAAATTAAACACAGCCTCAAACCCTGTGCGATTCCCAATCTGGAATGCGATTCGAATCAGTAGGCACGCAGTAAATTTAAAAATTCCTCTCCGTACCGCTCTAACTTGACCTGCCCCACCCCGTTTATGGTCAATAATTCCGTCTCATCGCGTGGACGATATTGCATCATCTCTATCAGCGTGGCGTCATGAAAAATATGAAACGGAGGTACACCCTGTCGATCCGCCATCTGCTTGCGACAGTGCTTTAGTGCCAGCCATAACTCCTGATCCGTTTCGGCAACCTGCGCACGTTGCGTTTTTTCCTTAGGTTGTTTGCCTGGCAGTAAATCCTTGCGCAGCAGCAAGCTGGATTCACCCTTAAGCAGACCGCGCGATTTGT
>JAHEKD010000025.1:6390-11915 GCA_024638545.1 Gammaproteobacteria bacterium | reverse complement strand
CATTGCCGGCCATCCGGCTGAGATTATTTAAATGGCCGGTATCGTGATAATTACATCAGTTTCGGTATAGAATGCTTGATTTGTTCATATACTGAAATTACGTGTCTTGCAGATGAAATCTGATGATAGATTAGTTAGTAAAATAAAAAAACTTGCCACGATGCTGAGCGAGGATCCGGGCTACTGCGTGCTGACGGGTGCCGGCTGCAGCACCGCTTCAGGATTACCTGCCTATCGCAACGTTAACGGCCTATGGCAGCACGACAAGCCTATGGATCATCAGGAGTTTGTAGGCAGCGAAATCAAACGAAAAATTTACTGGTCGCGCAGCCAGAGAGGCTGGCCAAATTTCCATAAAGCCAGGCCTAATCAAACACACGAGATGCTAACGGCACTTCAACGATCAGGCCACCTCGGGCAGATCATTACTCAAAATGTTGACCGCCTGCATCAGGCTGCAGGCAGTAAGGCGGTGATCGAATTGCACGGTCGTCTCGATCAGGTCATTTGCCTTAACTGCACGAATACCGTTTCAAGGCAAGAATTTCAGCAACGACTTGAGTCGCTGAATTCCTCAAATTACGGCTCAGAGTGTGTAATAAGACCTGATGGTGATGTTGATATTTGCGCTGATTTACTTTCTGACTTTTCAATACCCAGATGTGAATGCTGTGACGGCGATTTAAAACCGGACGTCGTATTTTTTGGCGGTGTGCTCAATCCGCGAACAGCGGCTCATGCATTAAGTGCGGTTAACCATGCACCGGGTTTACTGGTCGTGGGTTCGTCATTGATGGTCTACTCCGGGTTCGCACTGGTTAAACGAGCCATCGAACTTGGTAAACCCGTTGTAATCATAAATAAGGGTACGACCCGGGCAGATGATCTGCATACATTGAAGATCGACCATGAATCTGGCCAGGTACTGGCCGACGTCGGCTCAGCGTTGTCGATCCCGGAATTGCGGAATTATAAAGCTTCATTGAAATAGGCCTGCAGGTAGTCATCAAAACAAAGCCTATCGCTCTGTTCGCGTTGCTGTTGTGCTTTAACAGAGTCAACGCTGACCTGCGTTAACACTTTCTGGACAGAATCATCAAGCGGTTGTTTTAAATCGGTTTCATGTGTAATCGTTTTGCGAAGCGCATACTCGAAAAATGATTCATCATTTTTTCGCATTTCAGCAATAATTTCTGCCGACGGCGTGGCTTCGGGATACCTGGCTTTTTCTATCTGCTGAGTTAGCGCCAGTGAGTGCAGCTCGTGCTGATGCGCCTTGTCAAGCAGTGACGCAATAGGGTGCAGTTTATCCAGAAAATCCAGCATTGCCTGCCTGGAATCTATCTCATTGTGACCGTCCAGCAGTTTTAGGCCCGGCTTGCGCCCAAAACGTACAATGCGGTTTCGGTTCTCGGGCACCTGTGCTTTTTCACTGTCGGTCATAACCGGACTATCCATCAGCAAACAGTAAAGTAAGAAGGTGTCGACGAACCTGATTTCTTCCTCACCGATGCCAACGCAAGTGTCCGGGTTGATATCAAGGCATCGGACCTCGACGTAGGCAATGCCTCTGCTGCGCAGCGCATTTGTCGGCTTCTCGCCGGATTGTGTGATTTGCTTTGGCCGGATGACTGTATAGTATTCGTTTTCAATTTGCAGCAGGTTGGTATTCAGCTGTCTATATTCGCCATCAACTTTTACGCCTATGTCTTCATAATCAGGATAGCTTTGTTCAGTGGCCTCGCGCAGGCCTGATACATAGGTATCAACATTGCATAATCCAATTTGAATTCTCGACTGGGCAACATTTCGATAACCAAGATCACTCATGCGCAAAGTTGTTGCGTATGGCCCATAAAAACTGACGCTGTCAAAGGCTTCAAGACCGTGCTGGTTATTTTCGCGCAAGAATGACTTGCAAACAGCCGGTGAGGCACCAAAAAGATAGAGCAAAATCCAGCAATGACGATGAAAGTTTCTCACCAGCCCCATATAGAAATTGGAGATTTCATCCCTGCCCAGATTTTTTTCAGCAATTGTATTGAGCAGATTTTCAGGCACTGAGAAGTTATAGTGGATGCCAGAAATTGTTTGCATCGCGCTGCCATAGCGGTTGCTCAAGCCGACTCGGTAAACATGCTTCATTTTTCCGGAGTTGGAATCTCCATACTGGGCTATGGGGATGTTTGTAATTCCCGGTAATATGCAGGGCATGGAATTCATCCACATGCGTTCATCACCGATATGCTGGTAGGTAAACTGGTGTAATTGTTTGAGAAAGCCAATACACTGATCAATTTCTGTAAATACCGGAGTTACAAATTCAAGCAAGCTTTCCGAAAAGTCAGTGGTGATATAGGGATGGCAAAGTGCGGATCCCAGGGCCGCAGGGTGCGCTGTCTGCGCCAGCGTGCCGTTGCTGTCAAGTCGCAGGCACTCTCTTTCAACACCACGTTGAATTTGTGTCAGCAGATCACGTGTCTGGGCGTTGTCGAGTTTGTCTAATATGGTTTTCAGTTGTTGTTTTGACATTAATAATCTTCAAGAGATGTTAAAATTTGATATTAGAATAAGCGTCTTAAACATGATTACACAGCAGACAATACTCATTTCAACCGATGGCAGGGGATTTTATGATATCACTACCAAAGTGAACAGCTTACTCCATGATTCTCCTGTGGAAAATGGATTGTGCCACGTCTTTATTCAACACACCAGCGCATCGTTATTGATTTGTGAAAACGCTGATCCCAGCGTGCGCCATGACGTCGAGCAATTTTTTTCGAAAATAGTGATTGATGGCGATGAATCCTATCATCATAGCTATGAGGGCCCCGACGATATGTCAGGTCATTTACGCACTATACTCACTGAAACGTCCATCGTGCTGCCGGTGACTGAGCGTGCCTTGAATTTGGGCACCTGGCAGGGCATATATTTATTTGAGCATCGTTATCGTGCTCACAAACGCAAGCTGGTTATTACGTTTTATGGTTGAGCCATTAAACCGGAAAGTCTGCCTGGCACCGATGATGGATTACACGGACCGGCATTTTCGTTATCTAATGCGCCTAATTTCAAAAAATATGCTGCTCTATACAGAGATGGTGCATTGTGGCGCTGTATTACATGGAAACAGGTACCGACTTCTTCAGTTTGATAACTTTGAAATACCTTTGGCGCTACAGCTGGGGGGTAATGATCCGCAGGCACTCGCGTTAGCCGCCAGGATTGCGCAGGATTGTGGTTACAGCGAGGTCAACCTGAATGTGGGCTGCCCGAGCGATCGAGTTAAATCGGGTCAGTTTGGTGCCTGTTTGATGGCAACCCCCGGACTGGTGGGTGACTGTATTGCGGCTATGCAGGCTGCTGTGGACATTCCCGTGACGGTGAAAAACCGAATTGGCATTGACAAGCACGCCGACTATGAGTTTTTATACCGGTTTACGAAAACGGTTGCCGGGGCAGGCTGTAAAACCTTCATAGTTCATGCACGCAACGCATGGCTGAATGGGCTCAGTCCAAAAGAAAACAGAAATATTCCACCGCTTGAGTATGAAAAAGTCTACCGTCTGAAAAGGGATTTTCCCGAATTAGAGGTTGTTATTAACGGTGGTATAAGCGAGTATGAACAAATTGAAGAAAATTTGTCAAAAGTTGATGGCGTTATGATAGGTCGAAAAGCTTACGGTGATCCATACTACTGGAAAGATATAGATAACAGGTATTTTGGCAGTGAAAAAGTCACGATTTCTCGTCAATTATTTGTCAAACAGTACTCTACCTATATACAATCCCAAAGTGGGAATGATGTTTATTTAAAGCACATGGTTAGACATCTTCTCAATCTGTTCAATGGACAACCCGGCGCAAGAGCGTGGCGGCGTTTTTTAAGTGAAAATATGTGTAAAAAAAATGCTGGCGTTGAAATTGTTGAGCAAGCCATGGAATTGATGAATTTGGAAAAATGTGCGTGAGGATAACTGCATGAGGATAACTAAATGTTAATAAGGTTCATTGCTTTAATCGTCTTGAGTTTAGGGTTAAATACGGCGTTTGCTTACAAAATCACTGAAGTTCAGGTCGTTCGATATGGTGAGCGATATATCATCACATTCTCAGCTCATCTGGATGCACCGGTGAATAATGTTCAAAAAGTTATCTATGATTTTGAAAATGGCGCCAAACTTAGCCCGGCTGTATTAAGCACCGAGGTTTATCGTTTCGACGACGATACAGCGAGGGTGAGAGCTACAATGAGGCCCTGCGTGGGAATTTTCTGTAGAACCATGGTTAAGCTATCCATTGTTAATCTTGAGGATAATCAAATTCACATGCGGGGCGTGCAGGATGCTGGGAGTTTTCGTAACATTGAAGAAGTCATAAGATACAGCGCTGAAAATCAGGGCACGATGATGAAATATAAAGGTGATTTTTCTCCAGGATTCTACTTACCGCAATGGCTGGGTGTCAGATTTATTCGCGGGGTGATTCGTAAATACCTGGGCGCTACCCTTGCTGAAATAGAAAATAAGGCAAATGCCGGTGTGTAACCAACCTGTTGGCGCAGTCCATTACCTGTGATTGTGACGAAAAAATGCCATGCGCGATGGCGTCGCTGACAAGCCAAGACGTTCTGTTCTGTACGTTCCGGTCAATAATCCCAGAGCGCTTGCCAAAGCTCCTGAACTTAATGTCGACGTCCTCATATTTGACTTTGAAGACACGGTATTGCCTGATCAAAAACCCAAGGCCCGCAAAAATCTGGCAACTCATCTAGCCGTTTCAGCGCACCAGGCTGAAGTCATTTTGCGAATTAACCCGGCTACCGGCAGTGCATTTTACGATGACATCGAATGGCTGCGTTCACAGCAGGGGATAGACGGACTTTTACTGCCTAAAGTTCGCTCAGCAAATGAAATCAGATTATTGAATGATTTTCTGTCCAATCTGGATTTGAACATGCAGGTCTGGGCTATGGTAGAGACCATCGATGCAGTAATAAACCTGGCGGAGCTGGCGGAAACCCTGGCACCGGGATCTGCCCTGGTGCTTGGCGCCGAGGATTTGGCCAGGGAAATGCGAATCAGTCATACTCCGGGCCGGCTGGGGTTACTGCCGATCTTAACACAGCTTGTTCTTTATGGACGTAAGGCCAAACTGAGTATAATCGATGCCATATTTTCCAATCTTGAGAATGAGCTAGGTTTCAGACAGTCCTGCGAACAGGCAAAAAATCTGGGTTTTGACGGTAAATCACTGATTCATCCCGCCCAGATTAGCGTTGCCAATCAGGTCTTTTCGCCCAGTCTTGAGGAAATTGAAAAAGCCCAGAAGATCATCAGTGCATGGAGAGAGAAACCTGATCATCTCGGGGTGATTACGGTTGAAGGTCAGGTCATGGTAATCTTGCATGTCAATCATGCCTACGAGGTGCTCAGAATTGCGCGCAGTATAAAAATTTATTGATAGTCTTGACTGCTAAAAACTAAGTTTTTAAAATCCCTATACGATTATTTTCGGCA
>JAHEKD010000025.1:0-6380 GCA_024638545.1 Gammaproteobacteria bacterium | reverse complement strand
TCATGACAGTCTCGATCAACGCCAAAGATTTGGTAAAAAACTATGGCAACATCCGGGTGGTAGACGGCATCAGTTTCTCCGCCGGACGCGGTGATGTTGTTGGCTTTCTCGGACCGAACGGTGCAGGTAAAACCACGACCATGCGAATGCTCACCGGCTTTTTGCTGCCAGATGCCGGTTCGGTCGATATCTGTGAAATAAATCTTCACACCAAACCGCAGGATGCAAAATCGAGAATCGGTTACCTGCCTGAGGGCGCCCCGCTGTACGGTGACATGACCGTACTTGATTTCTTGAGATATACCGGTGCAGTCCGAAAAATCAGAGCTTCGCAGCTAAAAATCCAGGTCGATGATGTGATAAATCGAATCCAGCTAGATTCAGTGGTCGACAAACGCATTGATAACCTGTCGAAAGGCTATAAGCGCCGAGTAGGCATCGCTCAGGCTATTTTGCATGATCCTGAAATATTGATTATGGATGAGCCCACCGATGGTCTTGATCCCAGCCAAAAAATAGAAGTTCGACAGTTAATCCGGGAGATGGCCGCAGATAAGGTCATCATATTGTCCACACACATTCTTGAAGAAGTTGAGGCGGTATGTAATCGTGTCGTGATTATCGCCGGCGGTAAGCTGCTAACTGACAAGAGCCCCGGCGAATTAATTCAGGATCACCAAAACTCGCTCGAAGTTGCTTTTTTAGAATTAATCAAAGGGCAGCAGGCGAGAACATGATCGGGACTGTGTTGACGATCGCCAGGCGCGAGCTGTATCAATATTTCTCAACACCGCTGGCGTACGTCTTTTTGGTGGTGTTCTTAATCTTGGCTGGTGTGTTTACATTTTACATTGGTAATTTTTTTGCACGCGGACAGGCTGATCTGATTTCATTTTTTATGTTTCAGCCCTGGCTGTTCCTGTTTTTAGTCCCTGCGCTGGCAATGCGGCTTTGGTCAGAAGAACTCAAGACGGGGACGATTGAGCTGTTGCTGACCATGCCGGTAAGTACATTTGCCGTTGTCATGGGCAAGTTTCTGGCGAGCTGGCTTTTTATTGGTGTCGCGCTGCTGCTCACATTTCCATTATGGATTACGGTAAATGTCCTGGGAGATGCCGATAATGGTGTGATTGCAGTCAGCTACATATCCAGTTTTTTACTGGCGGCCCCGTATCTGGCAATCAGTGCCTGTATGTCCGGTTTGACACGCAACCAGGTGATTGCATTTGTGTTGAGCATCATCGTCTGTTTATTATTTATGTTGAGTGGATTTACTGCCGTCACCGATCTATTCAGTGCATGGGCACCGGTATGGCTGATGGATACGGTCCAGTCATTTAGTTTTTTAACGCATTTCACAGCACAAATGATTAAAGGCGTTATCAGTTTGAAAAATATTGTGTTTTTTTTGTCGATAACCGTATTTTTCCTGTTTGCCAATACTGTCGTGATTGAACAATCTAAATCGCAGCAATGAAAACCGGAAATAAGCTAAAACTCTTCGGCTTCTCAGAGCTACTGCTTGGACTTGTAATTACCGTGCTGGTCATCATGCTGGGAAATCGCTATCTGTCCTCGATCAGACTTGATATGACAGAGCACAAAATTTATACGGTTTCCGAGGGAACCAAAAATATACTCAACAATTTGTCCCAGCCGCTGAACCTGAAGCTGTTCTATTCCAAAAAACTTTCACCGGGACTTCCCGGCATTGGTGTTTATGCCGATCAGGTAGCAGATATGTTGCGCGAATACCAGCGCATTGCGCCGGAATATATTAACCTTGAGCTCATTGATCCTGAACCATTTTCAGAAGCAGAGGACCTGGCCGTTGCCAATGGATTAAACGGCATAGCCGTCGATCAGCTGGGGACTAGTCTTTATTTTGGGCTGGTTGCGACCAACACTATTGACGGTCGTGAAATTATTCCTTTTTTTACGCCTGAACGAGAGCAGCAGCTTGAATACGATTTAACCCGGCTATTACAGCGCTTGTCGAGCGATTCAAATGTCGAGATTGGTGTACTGACAACACTAAAAGTCAGCGGTGACCCGCAGGCCGCAATCTACGGGATGCCTTCTGAGGCCTGGTACAGCATTGATCAGCTGAATCAACTCTATGAAGTGAACTACATTGATAGTGGGGTCGATACCATTGATCCCTCAATATCAGTGTTGCTGGTGATTCATCCTGCCAGCCTGCCGAGGCAAGCACTTTTCGCAGTTGACCAGTATGCCTTAAACGGCGGAAAAATCATGATGTTCGCAGATCCACTGGTCGAATCAGAACAGTTTAATAACGCTGCCGGGCTGAATAATTCTGATTCTGCTGCGCAAAACCAGGCAACTCTTGACGGCTTGCTGGGCGCCTGGGGCGTAGTATTAAACAGCCAGGCACTGGTGGCAGATTATGAGAACGCCATGCGCGTCCAGTCAAATGTTACGAGCAGGGGGGAAGTTCTGGATTACCCCATATGGTTCAGACTTGATCAGCAGGCGATGAACGAACGCGAGCCTGTGTTGCAGCAGCTTGGCGATGTCATTATGGCCAGTGCCGGTGCGCTCAGCCAGGTTGATTCTGCGACAACTGATTTTATACCTTTGCTGAAAACGTCCGAAACAGCGTCGTTAATAAACTTGCAAAGCGTGGTGTTTCAGAATGACCCTAAAGAGGTCCTGAAACTCTACGAGCCGGGTAGCGAAGCCCTGACTGTGGCCGCAAGAGTGTCGGGTGAAGCCAAAACTGCATTCCCGGACTACAAGCCGGATATCGATAATGATTCACCACAGCAGGAAGATTTGAGCGAAGAAAATGGAGCTGTTACTGATCAAACCGACACGCAATCCAACGCTGAATCCGGCATGCAGAAAGATGAACAAGCTGTATCAGGTGAAATCAACGTCGTTGTTTTTGCTGATACAGATTTTTTAAGGGACCAGTTCTGGGTTCAGATACAAAATTTTCTCGGTAATCAGCTGGCAGTGCCGAGTGCCGGTAACGGTAAATTAATTGAAAATATGGTTGATCAGATGTCCGGCAGCCCGGATTTAATCAGCGTTCGCAATCGTGGATCAGGGAACCGGCCGTTTACCCTGCTCGAATCTATCAGGCAGAACGCCGAGCAAAAATTTCTGCAAAAAGAGCAGGAGTTAATCTCTGAATTACAGGCGACTGAAAATAAACTGATTGAATTGGAACAGGCCAAAAACTCAGACAACAGTGCACTGTTAAGCTCAGATCAACAAAGTGAGGTCGACAATTTCACACACAAGAAACTGACTATTCGAAAGCAGTTAAGGCAGGTAAGGCATTCCTTGCAAAAGGATATCGAAAGCCTGGAGACAAAAGTCAAGGTAATAAACATTGCGCTGATCCCGTCTTTAATCATTATCATCGGCCTGTTTTTTCTGTATTTAAAATCAGCTAGAGTCCGCAGACGTGGCTAATAAAAAACTGCTGTTCATACTCCTGCTATTATGCTGCGTTTTACTTGCAGTGCTGATATTTTCTAATGACAAAAGTAGCCGCTATTCCACTGAACATACCGATCAGCTCCTGTTACCGGAGTTGAGGCAGCGCTTGAATGACATTGCGGCGATCCAGATTGACACCGTCGGCGAATCTGTTGTCCTTGAAGTTGAAAATGAAAACTGGACCGTCGCTTCAAAACAAAACTATCCCGCTGACACCAGTTCGATACGCCAGCTCATTTATGGAATGGCTGATTTGAAAATAGCCGAGGTTAAAACTGCAGATGAATCACTGCTGAGTAAAATCGGCCTGACTCTGGATTCAGAGGAGGCAGTGCGCATAAAGCTTATGGATGACAGCGGCATCGCCATTAGTGATATTGTGTTTGGCAAATCACGCACCGCCCTGTCCGGACAGGGACAGGAGTGGTTTGCAAGGCAGTATGATGATGCACAGTCATGGCTGGTGAACGGCCAGATAGAGCTATACAGAAATGCCTATCAATGGTTGAGTAAAACAGTTTTGTCCGTGAATTATGATGACGTCAGGGAGGTTGTCCTGAATCGCGAGCAGGAAGATCGCCTGGTCATACTCAAATCTGCTGAATCGGACTCCTTTGAATTACAGGGAATGCAGGACGACGAAGAGATCGAGAGTTACAAACTCGAAGATATTGTGGAGACTGCAAGTTCAATCCAGCTTGATGACGTGCGCTTGAATCCGGGCCGAGAGGCCAGCAGCGGTGATGCAATTATTGAGCTCAGAACAAAAGACGGTTTAGCTGTGGTGATCACCGTGCGCGACCGGGAGCAGGGCTGGATTAGCCTGCAGGCTAAAGCTGAAAGTGATAATGAGAACGCCATCGAGCAGTCACAATCATTAAATCAAAGATGGTCCAACTGGGAATTTCAGATGCCGGGGTACAAACTGAATACGCTGCTGCAAAAAAAGCAGGACCTGATCCTGAAAAAGGAATCATCCTGATTATCAAAAAACAATTCTGAATTTTAAGGGTTGTTGCATATATAAACATGCATCAAACTCAGTTAAAATCCATTCTCACCTGTTGACATTAACTACCCGGAGATCTGAATGTCTGAAAAGTTAAATCGCTACAGTTCGCGTATTACTCAGCCTCGCTCACAAGGCGCTTCACAAGCCATGTTGTACGGAACCGGCATGACCGAACAGGAGATGAATAAACCTCAGGTTGGTATCGCCAGTGTCTGGTGGGAAGGCAATACCTGCAACATGCACTTAAACGATTTGGCAGCAGATGTGCGAAAAGGTGTTCAGTCTGCAGGACTTGTGGGCATGCGATTTAACACGATCGGTGTTAGTGACGGGATATCCATGGGTACTGAGGGCATGAGCTATTCTCTGCAGTCGCGTGATCTAATTGCGGACTCGATTGAGACTGTAGTCAGTGCCCAATGGTACGATGGCATTATCACCATTCCTGGTTGTGACAAAAACATGCCGGGCTGTATTATGGGTATGGGCAGGTTAAATCGCCCGGGTCTAATGATATACGGTGGCACCATAAAACCGGGTCACTCAAACAAACAAGTGCTCGACATTGTCTCGGCATTTCAAAGTTATGGTGAGTATATTTCTGAAAAAATTGATGATCAAACGCGCCAGAGAATAGTCAGGAATGCCTGCCCGGGGGCTGGCGCGTGTGGCGGCATGTACACAGCAAATACGATGGCGAGCGCTATCGAGGCATTAGGTATGTCCCTGCCTTACAGTTCATCAACACCCGCGACCGACCCACTGAAACTTAAGGAATGTGCAGCGGCAGGACAGGCTGTTTTAAATTTACTGCAGATTGATTTAAAACCGCGGCAGATCATGAGTCGTGAAGCATTTGAAAATGCCATGGTAATCGTGAGTATTCTGGGTGGATCAACTAATGCGGTGCTGCACTTGATAGCAATGGCAAGATCTGTGGATGTTGCGTTGACGATTGATGATTTTCAGGCGGTAAGTGATAAAACACCATATCTGGCAGATTTGAAACCCAGCGGCAAGTATGTAATGGAGGACCTGCATCACATAGGCGGGGTGCCGGCAGTAATGAAAATGCTTCTTGATGCGGGCTTGCTTAATGGCGATTGTATTACCGTCACCGGTAAGACTATTGCAGAAAATCTTGCTGATGTTCCAGAACTCGGACAGGAGCCAAAAATCATTTATCCTCTCGACAAACCCTTGAAACCAACCAGCCATATTCAGATTCTAAAGGGGAATCTGGCTCCTGGTGGTTCGGTTGCAAAGATAACGGGTAAAGAGGGTGAAGTTTTTAAAGGTCCGGCACGGGTTTATGACTCAGAGGAGGATATGCTAAAAGGGCTGGAGGACGCAGAAATAGAAAAAGGTGATGTTATCATTATTCGCTATGAGGGACCCAGGGGTGGTCCGGGAATGCCGGAAATGCTGACGCCAACCTCAGCGATAATGGGTGCCGGCCTGGGTGATCATGTGGCTCTAATAACGGACGGTCGTTTCTCCGGCGGTTCACATGGATTTATTATCGGACACGTCGTGCCTGAGGCCCAGGAGGGCGGTCCATTGGCCTTACTTGAGAACGGGGATATGATCACCATTGACGCTAAGAACAATCGCTTGGATGTGGATTTAAGCGATGATCAACTCAGTTCCCGTCGCAGCAGCTGGGTGATACCGGCATTCAAGGCAAGCCGCGGAACATTGTTCAAGTACATTAAGAATGTAAAAAATGCCAGTGAAGGCTGCGTTACTGATGAGTAAGCGCGTAATGGGGACAGACCACATTTATTTTATTAAAATAAATGTGGTCTGTCCCCAATTACAATTTCGATCACCCGAGTGTGGTCTGTCCCCAATCAAGAAATAAATGGCTCAACGCCGGGTCAATAACCGGTGC
>JAHEKD010000493.1 GCA_024638545.1 Gammaproteobacteria bacterium | reverse complement strand
AATAGCAGACCGGCAGTGATCATAACCAGGCCAAAATTTCGCAGTTGTGTCTCAGGCAGATGGCGCATGCTCTCGAGCAGTCGTTTATACCCCGCCGGGTTCAGGAAGGGGAGCAAACCTTCCAGAACCAGTACCAGCGCGAGTGCGCTGAGTAAACTCTGCCAGTCGAGCACCGGTTACCTTATTGTGGTTGGACCTGAACCGACTCAGATTGATTGAAATATTTAAAAAATTCGGAATCCGGCTCTATTATCAACAGATCAGATTTGTTGTTAAAGGTGTTTCTGTAAGCATTCAGACTCCTGAACAGGTTATAGAATTCCCTGTCTTTTCCAAATGCAGTGGCATAAATCGCGGTCGCCTCAGCATCACCTTCACCACGAATTTTCTCGGACTCCCGGTAGGCATTAGCCTGTATAATCTGCGCCTGCCTGTCGGCATCAGCTCGGATTTTCTCGGCGGTTTCCGCACCCTTGGCTCGAAAATCGTTGGCAACGCGTTCCCGTTCAGCTTCCATGCGACTGTAAACACTGTCAGAAACCTGTGGATCAAGATCGACACGCTTGAGACGAACATCAACGACCTCAACGCCGATTTCAACCGCTTCTTCATTGACCGCATCACGAACGGTATTCATTATCGTCACCCGATCACCGGAGATTACGTCTTTTACAGTTCGACGTCCAAAATTCTGCCTCAGGCTGTCGTTGACACGCTGCGCTAGACGAGCCCTTGCGTTACTGATCAGGCCGCCAACAGTGACATAGAATTTAGCCGGGTCACTGACTTTCCATTTCACAAAGGCATCGACAATCAGGTTTTTCTTCTCTATGGTCAGATAACTCTCTTCTTCCTGATCCATGGTTTGAACACGTGCATCGAATTTACGGACGTTGTTGATAAACGGCAATTTGAAATGCAACCCCGGGTCAATATCGGATTTAACAATCCGGCCGAACTGGAATACCAGGGCTTTTTCACGTTCGTCCACGATATAGATTGAATTGGCAACGATAAATACAGACAGTACGGATACCACTAAAATTGCTTTCATTTTATTGTTCATTGACTTAGATTCCTCCCTTGTCTGAGGGGAGTACCGGTGGTTTGACTGGTGGAACTCCTGCTTGAGCGGTCACTCGATGTAGGCAGCGCGTTTAACGGGCTGCCGGAAGAGGGCATAATTCGGCCACTCGATGAACTGTTTTTCAACAGCTGGTCCAGAGGCAGATACATGACGCTGCCGCTGCTGGCATCTTTATCGATCATCAGCTTACTGGCATTACTCAGGACCTCTTCCATAGTCTCGATATACAGGCGATCCCGGGTAATGGCCGGGGCCTTTGAGTATTCCTCTAGAATACTTGCAAAACGCTGTGCATCACCCTCGGCGCGCGATACCACGCTGGCTTTATAGCCTTCAGCTTCCTGGACGACACGGGCTGCGCCACCTCTGGCTCGCGGGAGAATATCATTGGAATAAGCTTCTGCACGGTTTTTTGCCCTGACCTGGTCCTCACGTGCCTTGACCGCATCATCAAATGCCGCCTTGACCTGAGACGGTGGCTGCGCATTCTGTGCTTCAACCGCCTTAATGTTAATTCCGGTCTCAAATCGGTCAAGAATTTCCTGCACCAGCGCTTTGGTTTCACTGGCGATGGCGGCCCGTCCTTCGGTTATTGCAAAATCCATGGAATTGCGGCCGACAATTTCCCTTACTGCACTCTCTGTTGCGGAACGGACCACGATAGATGCCGGCTCACTGACATTGAAAAGCAGTTGCCGGGGGTCCTTGATGTCATACTGAACTGCAAACTCGATGTCGATAATGTTCTCATCCTCAGTCAGCATCAAAGCCTCGCGCTCCTGTTTCACCTTTCCTGAACCCCGGCCATTCGCACGGTAGCCTACCTCAACGGTATTAATATTCTGTACATTGACCTTTTCAACTTCATCAATAAAACGTGGGCGCCAGTGCAGACCCGCGTCCTTGCTGTCAGTATATTTACCGAGTCTGAGCACAACCCCCTGTTCACCCTGCTGAATGGTGTAAAATCCGGAACCAACCCACACTGCGAATGCGATCAGGGCAATCAACAGAATCGAGAATTTTCCTGGCAATGTCGGTGTAGACGAGCCACCGCCGCCGCCGCCACCGGACGATTTCTTTTTACTGCCAAGCATTGTGTTGACTCGATCACTGATGTTTTTTACCAGTTCATCAAGATCCGGCGGACCTTGCTTTTGATCTTTTCTGTTCCAGGGATCCTTATCACCAGATCCGGGTTCATTCCATGGCATATTTAGACCTATTTGTTATGAAAGTGTATGAGCGCGAATTGTATCACGAGAGTATATGAGGTTGAGAGTCCCGAATATCAACAAAATGCCTTCAATTACCAATAATCATCGTTAAATTCGACTTGCGAGCGGCTTTTAGAGCACTTCACAGTCCAGGAAGTCTTTCTGACTCGTGAGCTTATTATATTGATTGAGAGTTAACGATAAATTAACAACCATTGAACCGTCGCTTTCATTAATAAATTCGCTGCGGACCCACTGATTGGCGTAAAAGCTTGCCCGCAATTTTGCCAGTTTTGGCGGCAGCTTGACGCGCAGCTGAATATGGCTTTCGATAAAATAGTCGGCGATTGCCTTTAACAAAAGTTCCTCGCCCTCGCCATTGATTGCGCTCACCCAAACTTTTGCAGGGGTGTTTAAACCTGCAACCTGATACCTGGGCTTAAAATCAGTTTGATCAATTTTGTTAAAAACAAGAATCTGCGGAACTTCACCTGCACCGATTTCATCAAGCACGTTATCAACTTGCTGCTTGAGTTCATCCAGGCGCTCATCGGCTGAGTCGATGACGTGCAGCAGAAGCTGCGCGTTTGTTACCTCCTCGAGCGTGGAATGAAAGGCCGACACCAGAGCATGAGGCAGATTGCTGATAAATCCTACCGTGTCCGAAAGTATTATCGGACCCGTGTC
>JAHEKD010000492.1 GCA_024638545.1 Gammaproteobacteria bacterium | reverse complement strand
AAAACAGGGCCGAAGTGGAGCAGGTTTTTTACACCGGATTAAAATCTCATCCACAATATTCCCTGGCGCAAGCTCAGCAACTTGCCGGTGGAGGCATAGTTTCATTCAGGCTCAGGGGCGGCCTGGAACAGGCCTGGAAATTTATCGATGCAACACAGCTGATGTCGCTGAGCGCGAATCTGGGCGATGTTAAAACCATAATCACTCATCCGGCAACAACAACTCACGGGCGCTTGACCGACCAGGAACGAAAACAGGCAGGTATCACCGACAATCTCGTCAGGATTGCTGTTGGATTAGAAAGTCTGAATGATTTAAAAGCAGATATTGAAAAAGGCTTTGCCGCTCTGCAGGCAGAGGCTTAGTCAGCATACAATTATACGCAAGGGATTATTGCCAGCTCAATTTCAGCGCCGATTAATCCGCATTTCTCACCGGACTACGTAGCGAGACGGTTAAAGGATGCGTCCTGTATGGGTTTTACGACCAAAGGCCGGCATTATGTTATCAGCATATGTGCCGGCACAAGGGCCGGCAGGCATCGTTGACACGATGTCGAGGACCCTGACCGAGTAAAATGCCCACAGGGCGTGGCAAGGGACCGTCGCAGTAGTAGGGTGGTGAGAAATGCGGGGTAACCCTTTGGTGCTAGATTTTCATCGACAAACATGTAACATCCAGGTAAAACATGGTTGATCATAAGGATTTTATTTTAAATTATCTGTGTATTCACAATGCGGGACGGTTATAGAGCGCCAGCCGTTCCGTCCCTCATTTATAATCAATACACCTACATCAGGAATACATTAATTCATTGAAATTAATCAATAGTTTGAACACACGGCAAATACTGTTACGCCTGCTGATTGGGGCTGCAACCTCTTTTGCCATACTAGCTTTGCTGCTGTTCGCCTTTTCTTCAACTGGACAAACTTTAAATTTGTCCAGACTTATCGATTTAATTCGTAACATCACGCCGATTGCGTTAATTTCCTACATGCTAACGCAACTTGTCGGCGTCGTATTTCGCAGTAGCAGATACAGGGTCTTGCTATTGAACTCGGGCGATCAAACCAGGCCGGGAATGAAAGACCTTGTCCCTGTCACGCTGGTACGAAACATGACAGTTGATTTGCTGCCGGCGCGCATCGGCGAGCTGGTTTTTGTGGGCTTATTAAAGAAAACCAATCAGACCCATGCCAGCCATTCACTCACCGCATTGGTGTTTTCAACACTGTTTGATATTGCGATAATTCTTCCGGTTGTGTTCATTCTATCGGTATTTATCCTGACCGAGCGCCAGACGCAGCTCACCATGCTGTTCGGGGCAACGCTGATTTTAATTTGCCTGGTCATGGTTTTTGTCGGTTTAAGATATGCGGTGCCCTGGATTGCAAGACTGGTATCAAACTATTCGCCAAGCCAGCCTAACAAGCTAACGCACAAATTTGCTGATTTTGTCGTGGAATTGAATGACGCGATTCAATCAACCATCAAGGGCGGGCATTTTAATTATGTCGTGTGTTTGACGATTGGCCTTCGGGTCACGAAATATGCGGGTCTGTGCATGTTATTTCTTGGCGTCGTGCATATCAATTACCCTCATCTTTCTGACATCCCTTTAAGTCAGCTGGTGTCAATCTTGATAGCCGGTGAAACAGCCGCCAGTCTGCCGGTGCCCACGTTTTTGAGTTTGGGTAGTTATGAAGCTGGTTCTGCCGGTATGCTGAGTATTTTTGGCGTTGATCTCACTTCAGCGGTAATTATTATGCTGGCTGCGCATTTATCCAGTCAGCTGGTTGATTACACTATGGGGCTTGCAGCAGTGGCCTGGTTATTATTCAGGCCTTCGGAGGCACAAAAAAATATTCAGCACCGGCGCCCGTCAGTGCTGACGATGTTTGCCATAACAGGCCTGGTGTGTGCTGCGCTGTTTTCCTTATATTCCGGGTGGCAGGCGATTCGAACAGCCTGGTCATTGAATTCTCCACCAGCGGGTCAAATCATCGAGACTGCACAATCTCAGGGCCTGCAAGCCAACTGGTCTAATCGTAAAGGTTTCATCGTCTGGAGTTCGAATAGAAGTGGCAATCATGATATCTATCACATGAGTTTGCCTGAACAAAAAGTCACTCAACTAACGACACATGCCAATACCGAAAATTTACCTAAGATTTCACCTGATGGGGAAAAAATAGTATTCCAGAGAGGCAGAAAAACATGGCATTCATTTCGCGATCCAACGCCCTGGGATTTATTTTTAAAAGATTTGAAAACGGGGGAAGAAAAACTGCTTGCAAAAAATGCATCTGACCCTAACTGGACACGTGATGGTAAACAGGTGACTTTCAGGCGGGATTTTAGCGAAGTCTATGCAGTTGATATCGTATCTGCAGAAGAAAAATTATTGTATAAGAGCAGCGATTTGAATCTGCCGGAGAACGCAGGCCTGCAAACCCCGATGCTTAACTCAGCCGGTGAACTCGCCGTTACCGTCAGGGGCCCATTGAGAATGACCGCCGTTTATAAAATAAATAACCCGATTCATGTCGGCCAAGGTTGCCAGGTAACCTGGAGTCCGGATGAACGATTCGTTTATTATATCGACCACGGAGGCAATGGCCAGAATTTACTAAAGCGTTACGATTTTGATGCAGGTGAAAACAGGGTCTGGATGGATATGCCAGGTGAATACAGTCATGAATATTTCCCTAAATTGACCCAGGACGGCCAGTGGCTGGTGTTTGCTGCCAGTACAGGTGGTCATGAACACGATACCGCAGATTATGAACTGTTCCTCTGGAAGGTTGACTCGCAGCCCGAGACAGCCATTCGGCTAACGCACCATTCGGGAAATGACAGTTGGCCAGATATATATCTTATGTGAAAGGTGTATGTTTATATCGGCTAATCCGATGGTGCGGCGCCTGTTTGCGGGAACAGTGTCTCTATGACCGGCACCTCTATAAGCAACAGGGAAATCACGATTACA
>JAHEKD010000491.1 GCA_024638545.1 Gammaproteobacteria bacterium | reverse complement strand
AAGGACGTAGACGGTTTTCATATCCTCAATGTTGGAAGATTAAGCATCGGTGAAAATTCCCTGATTCCCTGCACGCCTTCAGGATGTATTATGATGCTAAAGGACAGGCTTGGTAACTTATCGGGATTAAATGCCGTTGTAGTGGGCCGCTCCAATATAGTCGGTAAACCTATGCTGCAATTATTATTAAACGAAAACTGCACGGTAACGGTCGCACATTCTCGTACTAAAGATTTGCCTGATGTTTGTCGTCGTGGCGATATCCTGGTTGCCGCAGTCGGTCGCCCTGAAATGATCAAGGGTGACTGGATAAAACCAGGCGCAACGGTGATAGATGTTGGTATTAACCGCATAAAGACTGATGAGGGCAAAAACAAACTCGTTGGTGATGTCGAATTCAGCACAGCCGAATCTGTTGCCGGTGCAATAACTCCCGTTCCTGGCGGTGTTGGCCCGATGACGATCGCCTGTCTGTTAAACAACACGCTGATTGCCGCTAAACGGCAGAATAATATCACTTAATCAAATCCTGATATCCGTAACGAAAGGGCACATAAAAATGCTCTTTTTTTAGGTTACAATCTTGTGATGAATTCACGAGACGGACAAAAAAGCACTTCCTCCATATCGCTGCGACAGAAGACTTTCGAATTACTGGATATTCGCAGCACTACCCTGATAGGTAAATTAACAGACTGGTTTTTAATGACACTTATTGCGATTAATGTCATCGCTGTCATTATGGAAACCGAACCATGGTTTCATCAAAGATACAAAACGCAACTTTACTGGCTGGAAGTATTCTCAGTGATCGTTTTTACGATTGAGTATATATTGAGGCTATGGTCGTGCCCGGAAAATCCGATTTACAAATTCATTAATGTCAAAAATGCGCGTTTAAAATACAGCATCACACCAATGGCCATCATCGATTTGATTGCCATACTTCCGTTTTACCTCGCCTTTCTAACCAATATTGATCTGCGCTTTTTGCGTGTTCTCAGATTACTCAGAATATTCAAGCTAACCCGCTACTCCGAGGCGATGACAACCTTACTCAAAGTGCTCAAAGAGGAAATTAACAGTTTTGCAGCCGCGATATTTATCATGATCGTGATCATGATTATCGCCGCCAGCGGTATCTTCCTGGTTGAGCACGATGACCAGCCAGAAGTCTTCGGGTCTATACCACAGGCTATGTGGTGGTCCATTGTGACATTAACAACAGTCGGCTATGGCGATATTTATCCTATCTCTACCCTGGGTAAAATTTTTGCCGCAGTCATAATGGTTGCAGGTGTTGGTCTGGTCGCGCTTCCAACAGGAATCCTGGCTTCCGGTTTTTCAGATAACCTGCACCGTAACCGTGAGAAATTGTCCAGGGAACTCAGAGATGCATTAGAAGACGGCGTGATCGATGAAGATGAAGCAATATACCTGGATGAGGTTCGTAAAAAGCTCGGATTGTCGGAAGTGAAATATGCCGAATTAAAAAAGACATTAATGCAGCAACGGGAAACCGCACATAAACAAACCTCATCAAAACCCTGTCCTTATTGCGGTAAATAGATCGTAAACAAGCCATGTTGCAGACGATCTAAAGACGCAGCAGGATAATTCCGGGGACACAATACTTAATTCACGAAAGTAAGTACTGTAACCCGACAAAAAAAATAAATTAAGTATTGTGTCCCCGGATTAAAAGTCTGGGGACAGTATTTAAGCCACGATCAGCTTCATGGACTTCTCAAAAAACTCGCTGTCATCTTCGGCCAGTCGCTCGAGTTCATCAAAATGATCTTCATTGGGAACATTGTAGCGCTCCATCGATCGCTCCGGGGTTCTATACAAGTCAGCGTAATCATCGGATTGCCTGAGAAACTCCTGCGTTTCACCGCCACCCGCAACGACCAGTTGCGGTGCATTGGTAACAGGCGGAATAAAACAGGGACTCTCAGCGATGGCTTCCGGCACATCCATTTGTGGGCCATCGTTAAGTGTTGTGTGAACCAGCGGCTCGAGTTCGTAGAGTCCTGAAATTGGGATGGCAGCACGAATCAGGTCAGCGGGCAAATGAGAATCAAATTGAGGCCAGTCTGTTGCCATCATCAATGCAGTCAGGTGTCCGCCTGCCGAGTGGCCGCTGACAAAAATTTTGTCGCGGGAAAATCCGAGATCAGTTGCTTTATGCCAGCACCAGGTAATGGCTTTTCTTATCTGCGGAGGAATTTGCCCCATACGTACGGTGGGCGTCAGATTATAGTTCATCACGGCGACCGACACGCCGTGTTTGATGAACGCTTCGGTCACAAAACTGTACATGGCTTTATCGCCGCGCTGCCAGTAGCCTCCGTGGATATACATCAGCAGAGGCCCATCCTTATCACCACCAAAGAAATAGTCAAGTTTTTCTCGATCAGCTTCACCATAGGAAAGATCCACACGCGCATCTGACTGATCACGATGCAACGCACTGCGTGCCAGCCAGCGCTCAACCAGTGCATCGAAATCATCACCACGACGGGCGCGAAGGTTATACTGCGCCTCAAGCGTTTGTGCATCCATTCCCTTGTATAAAATCATACGGAGACTCCTTTATATTCTTCAGTCAAATCAGATCATTCGTGTACATACAGAAAACACCATAGTTTAATGATTGATCGGCTTTGAGTTAAGTGAAGTTTACGGTTATGGCATGCCTCATACATTGTAAAATGCCCACAGGGCGCGGCAAGGGACCGTCGCAGTAGTAGGATGGTGAAAAATGCGGGTTGACTAAACCTGTTGATTAATTTCCAGTTTTCTTTTCGCCAGGTATTCACCCAGAGCCTCTTCTATTGCCGGGTCTATCGGGGGCTTTTCATATTCAATGAGTAATTGCTTCCAGATTTCATTAGCCCTGACCTCTGCTGTCCTCGAACCCGTTTCCTGCCAGGCTTCAAAATTTCGCCAGTCAGATAGCATGGGTTCAAAAAATGCATGCTCATACCGCTCCAGGGTA
>JAHEKD010000490.1 GCA_024638545.1 Gammaproteobacteria bacterium | reverse complement strand
TGCGGGCCCTTGTGCCGGCACCTATGCTGATAACATAATGCCGGCCTTTGGTCGTAAAACCCATACAGGACGCATCCTTTAACCGTCTCGCTACGAAGTCCGGTGAGAAATTCAGGCTAGGATGAACCCACAACCAGATGATCAATATTTGTCATGCTTTAATGTTCATTTGCGCAAGTCAGAAACGAGGGCCTTTATTTGCTCTGGTCCTATCCGGCAGCAGCCGCCAACGATCTGGACACCCTGCTGAAACCATGAATGTGCCAAGTTATTGAAAACCTGGGAATCATCTGTCGATACCCAGGTTTTATTGACCGTATCATAAAGCTCCCCGGAATTTGGGTAGACAATTATGGACTTGTTTCTGACAACTGAATTAATCCTCTCAACCAGTTCACCGATGTACGCTGGTGCAGTGCAGTTGATACCGATCGCGTGTACATTAGGATGAGCGGCAAACAGGCCGGCTGCCTGTTCAATCCGGGTACCGTCATTCAAGTGCTGTTTATCAGAGCAGCTGAAGCTTATCCAGGCTGGTGTATGCACATCTTTCAGCTGCTCGGCGAGCACTCGGGCCTCCTGAAAAGAGGGTATGGTTTCACAGCCAAGAATGTCAACCCCGCTGTGATCGAGCAGGGTTAATCTGGGCAGATGAAACTCAGCCAGCACATGATCTTCAACCTGATAATTGCCCCTGTATTCAGATCCATCAGCAAGGTATGCACCATAGGGACCGATACTGGCAGCTATCAGCGGCGGATATGTAGCTGGCTGAATTTTACAGTGTTCACTCACTGCCCTTTGTGCCAGCCTTACCGCGTCAAGCATCATCTTTTTTGCCTGCTGTTTGGACATACCCACAGCAATAAAGCCATCAATAGACGCCTGGTAAGTTGCTGTCAAAATAATCTGTGCACCTGCATGAAGATAGGCGAGATGGGCATCAACGATAGCCTGGGGTTGATTCATCAGTAAAGCCGCAGACCAGAGCGAGGTACCTAAATCATGCCCGCTAGCCTCTAACTCCGTGGCCAGGCCGCCATCAAGAATAACTGGGCGTCGTAGTGCAAGCAATGTTTCAAATCTAGATTTGCGATTCATGAATGAACAGGACAAGTAATGACGAATAATAATCAGCCCAAAACATTAATTATACAAACTTCAGCAGCTTGTGTTTACAGTGATAGAATAGCCGTTCATCTGCATAATTTAATCAAATCATCATGACATTACTTATTTTTGGACTACTTTGTTTTACGATTGTCCACTTATCGTTAAGCGCTGCTCCCGGAATTAAAAGCTCGGTCATCAATTCAATAGGTGAAAAATACTGGCGCGCGATGTTTGCGGCCCTTGCATTGGGTTCAGTATTGATCATCGTTCTGGGCTGGCGTAGCGCACCTGTTGAGTACGCGTATGTCCCGCCTCACTGGCTCAGACACCTGACCATGTTAATGATGCTGGTCGCATTTATACTGTTTGGCGCATCAAAGGGTGCAACCAATATCCAGCGCATCGTGCGCCACCCGATGATGACCGCTGTGTTAGTGTGGGCAATTGCGCATTTACTTGCAAACGGTGAAACGCGTTCTTTACTGCTTTTCGGCAGTTTCCTGATCTGGATAATTTTACAAATGGTGTTCGTGAACAAACGCGAAGGTGCGTGGATCAAACCTGAGCCTGTGCCGATGAAGCGTACGCTTAAAAATATGATCATCAGTATTGTCATGTACGTCGTGTTCTTTTCACTGCACAAGTATTACGCAGGAATCAGTTTAATCACAACTTAACATCAGGCCAAAGAATCACAAACTCCTGGTTTTGAAATTGACGCCCAGAACCATGACTGAAACGAATGGGGAAAACTCTAGCCAGCATAAATAACAGTTCAACGGATTTAAAACCTGACGCCATGGAAAAGTTCGAAACCATAATAGCCAGCTAGCGCCACCTGTGTTTAAGGAACTTGATTATCAACGAACACCTCTGGGAGTGATTAGCCTGAGATGCCGCTCTGAACCGCGACTCGCGGGCAAAATAATTTATGAAGTCAAACTCGGTGATGAATTTCTTATGTCGAGTATATTTACTTATGCCGAGATTCAGCTGGCAAAAATTGGCCTCAACCTGCTGGATGGTCAAAACCTGGACATCGCTGTAGGCGGCCTGGGGCTGGGCTATACTGCTGCTGCAGTACTGGAGGATAGCAGAGTCACTACGCTTGAGGTTATCGAGGTCATGGCCCCGGTCATTGAGTGGCACCAAAAAGAACTGGTCCCGATGGGTAAGATATTAGCCTCTGACTCTCGCTGCACGCTGGTGCATGATGATTTCTTTAAACTGGCATTGGCAACAGACCGCGGATTGTTCAGGGCCAATCCATCCCGAATGGCACACGCAGTATTACTGGACATTGATCATTCTCCCCGCCATTGGCTGAATGAGGGCAACAGCCGTTTTTACTCCAAAAGCGGGCTGCAGTCGCTGGCCGGAAAACTGCACCCTGGCGGAATTTTGGGGCTGTGGTCAAATGATCCGCCTGATCTGAAATTTTCTCAACTCCTGGACTCGGTTTTCAAATCCTCACAAGCGCATACCATCAGATTCAATAATCCTTACACTGATAAAAATGCGTCAAACACCGTTTATTTCGCAATCTCAGGGATCTGAGTGCGTCAGCGATTCAACCGTATAAAGCCCCCTGCCCAATGTTCGTGTGGCAATAAGAACTTCGGCCAAAAATGAACACAAGGCGAGAATCAGCACACTGATGCAGGCAATAAAAAAAGATATGCTTATCGCAGCATTTTTGCCAATAATACTGCTTAAAAATAAAGAGACGATGACCATGCACACAAGTCACGCGCTGGTTGTGGCCAGGGTAATTGCCATATTGATGAATCGAATACGTTTGAACTGATTCCTCATCTTTTTGTCGAGTACAAGCTACTTTTCACAATCGCCCGCCCTGTTCAATGCCCTGTCAAGGGTGCGCCAGCGATCAATTACGCGCGTGAAAGGATGAACCCGCATTT
>JAHEKD010000489.1:1231-3039 GCA_024638545.1 Gammaproteobacteria bacterium | reverse complement strand
TGAGTTGTTGAGATTTTCCATGCTGATCAGTGACCAGCATTGAACCAAGCGCGCCGGCATTACCTGATTGGCCCGGGTAGAGTTTACTATCTATGACAATGCCGCCACCAATGAACCAGCCGATGAAAAAGTATAAATAACTGCCGAATGTCAAACTGTGATTCAGTGTCAGTTCGGCGCCACAGGCAGCGGTGGCATCATTCATTGGATAGACCGGTAATCCCAGATTTTCCTTGAGCATTTGAAGGTGCGACTGGTTACGCCACTGGTGTAAATTTGCCTGCGGTGTTCTGAACAATTTCTCCCATTTCCAGATTTCGTGTGGCATGACCACGCCCAGACCGGCAATGCGATCTTGCCTGCTCTTGGAAATTAACGAATACAGGCGACGACTCGATTGACGTGCAAATTTAACAATCGATGTTTTTTTCGGAAAAGGGTATGCAAGTACTTCAATGCCGATCACCTGGCCGAGAAAATCAATCAGCACCAGTTCACCGCTGCGGCGTCCGATTTTTAAACCCATGGAATAGGCCCCGCTGGGATTAATGGAAAATGGCATTGAGGGCTGGCCAACCCGGCCTCGTTCCAGTTTTTCGCGTTTTACCAGCTTGTTCTTTTCCAGGTTATTGACAATCGCTGATACCGCCGTGGCGGAAAGTCCTGTTTTACGCGCAATATCCACTTTCGGGATTTTTCCGTTTTGCCGTATCAGGGTAAGAATCAGCCTGTCATTGTAAGCCCGCACGCCGACGATGTTCGTGCCACGGGAAGTCATGTTATCCATCATTGATCGCCGCAGCTAGTGGATTTAAAGAACAGATTCAGGCTATACATTGAGCGTGTGATCCTGGCTTTACAGACTGATTTTGATTGAGGCTATTTTTAACCCGATCAATTTTGCCTGATTACATCGGCTGGGTATTGCAGGGAAATTTTCATAGAGTGGATGATTTAATAACATAGCGGCAACTGTACCCGTGTAACAATTTTTAGTTGTAGTACCTTACCATTTATTTTTCTTTTAATAAATAATTATGAATTATTAATTGACAGTTTCAGGTATTAATGATTCAATAATTACGTGACTAATCTCTACTATGCCGTAAAATATTTCGTAGTATCGCCTGGTTCAATTTTATTGTGAGGAGATCTAATGAAACTTAAAAATTCAATTCCGTTGCTATTGTCCGCTGTATTAATTTCAACGATTAACCATGCTGCCGCTGATGAAATTATTGCCGGATTAATTACAAAAACCAACACCAATCCGTTTTTTGTAAAAATGCGTGAGGGTGCACAGGCGCGCGCAGCAGAGAAAGGTATAGAACTGCGAAGTTTCGCGGGAAAGTATGACGGCGATAATGAGGCTCAGGTAGAAGCCATTGAGAGCCTGATTGCTGCTGGTGCAAAAGGAATATTGATTACGCCCTCTGATTCAGCTGCAATTGTACCCACCATAGAAAAAGCACGTGAGGCGGGTATTCTGGTGATCGCACTGGATACGCAGCTTGAGCCGCCAACGGCCGCTGATGCAACCTTCGCCACCGATAATTTTAAGGCAGGTGAGTTAATCGGCCAATGGGCCGCTGCAAAGATGGGTGAGGATGCGGCCAACGCAAAAATTGCGCTACTGGACCTGAGCGAGCAGCAAATATCCGTTGATGTGGCGCGCGATCAGGGTTTCCTGCAGGGTTTTGGAATCGATCTAAACGATCCTGCAAAAACGGGCGATGAACAGGATGCTCGAATCGTGGGTAATGATATCACCGGCGGTGCGGAGGAAGGCGGGCGCACGGCAATGGAAA
>JAHEKD010000489.1:0-1221 GCA_024638545.1 Gammaproteobacteria bacterium | reverse complement strand
ATCAATGAACCGGCGGCCGCAGGGGCATACGAAGCACTCAATGCGTTCGGTTTTGCTGAGCAGGCGTTGATAGTCTCCGTTGATGGCGGCTGTCCGGGTGTTAAAAACGTGGCTGAAGGCATCATCGGCGCCACCTCCATGCAGTTCCCGCTTCTGATGGCTTCCATGGGTATCGATGCGATCGCCGAGTATGTGGAAAACGGCACTAAACCCGAGCCTTCACCAGGTCTTGATTTTTTCAATACCGGCGTTGAGCTGGTCACCGATGATCCTGTTGATGGAATTCCATCTATCAGCTCTGAAGAGGGCATGGCGAAATGCTGGGGCTAATGATGTATCAATCCTAACAACAACGCGCAGCTGTCAGATTAATATATCTGCTGGCTGCTAACGGAATCTCTCAGTCAATTGGAGGAGAATCTTGCCAGATACCAGGACAGAGGCCTCACAAAAAAAGCAGACGATGCAGGACTTTGAAAAGGTGCTTGAAGATAGCGCATCAGAAGTTGCTGATTTCAATAAACCGGATCGTAGTTTGATCGACAAGCTGCAGTATGTGTTGCATTCGAACCCGACTATTGTGCCGCTGATTGTTCTGATGATCAGCGTACTGGGTTTTGGCATGCTGGCCAATAACTTTTTTACCGCCTTTAACCTGACGCTGATCGTGCAGCAGGTCACTGTCATTGGCATACTGGGTATCGCTCAAACCCTGATCATCCTCACGGCCGGTATAGATTTGTCTGTCGCCGCGATAATGGTGTTATCCACCGTGATTACCGGTGCGCTCGGCGTGACTATGGGTGTGCCGTCAGTCGTTGCGATTGCACTTGGACTTTTATGTGGAACACTCTGTGGTTTGATTAACGGCGGACTGGTCACTGTTTTTCGCTTGCCGCCGTTTATTGTCACACTGGGCACATGGAAGATATTTTTTGCGCTGAATTTGTGGTTATCCGGCGGCCAGAGTATTCGCAGCCAGGATATAGACAACGTCGCACCGCTGCTTAAACTGTTTGGCGGAACATTTAAACTATTTGGCGCGCAGTTTACCACCGGATCGGTGGTCATGCTGCTGCTGTTTACGGTCTTCTGGTATGTATTGAACTGGACGGCATGGGGGCGGCATGTCTATGCGGTCGGTGACGATGAAGAAGCCGCACGCCTGTCGGGTATCAACACCCGCAAAGTGCTGTTATCCGTTTATGCCGTGGCCGGTTT
>JAHEKD010000488.1 GCA_024638545.1 Gammaproteobacteria bacterium | reverse complement strand
TTCCGATAGAATTAATTCGTCGGGGTCGGTGCCGTCATCGTCGGCATCTTCAAAGAAAATCCCTTGCGAATTCTCGCGTGCGAAAATGGCCATAATGGATTCGATCGGCAGATATATATCCTGCTCCACACCACTGAATCTCGCTGAAAAGCTCAGGCAGTGATTATCCATGACATGTAGTTGTACTGCCGTGGAACTGATATTGAGAACAATTTGACCATCGACTACGTGATTGCGGGGAACTTCTACGCCGTCAATGTCGGCATCAACCAGCACTTGCGGTGTGAAATCGTTGTCCTCTGCCCATTCAAAGATGGCACGCAGCAGATACGGCTTGGTGGAAGTCATGCTAATAGTGTTCATGACAAAGCGGCCTTCGTCAATATGACGAATTAAAATCCCCGCAAATCCCGCTCAGTGTCACTCATGCTTGCCTGGAATGCTTCCCGCGCAAATAACTTCTCGGCATAGGCTTCCACCAGTTGGGCCTGCTTGGGCAGAGTGATGTTGAGACTTGGCAGGCGCCACAACAGGGGCGCCAAAATCACATCGACCAGCGAATATTCGTCGCCCATGGCAAATTCCTGCTCGGTAAACAACGGTGATATGGAAATCAAACCGTCACGCAATATTTTGTGTGCGGCCCTGTCCTTGGTGTCGGCCTGCAGAGCCCGGATCGAATTGAACCAGTCCCGGTTTAAACGCATGATCATCAACCGCTGTTTAGCACGGGAGACCGGGTCCACAGGCATCAATGGCGGATGCGGCAGGCGTTCGTCAAGATATTCATTAATTATAGTAGGGTCGTACAAAATCAGGTCACGGTCGACCAGGGTAGGTGTTTCATAATAGGGATTGAAATCTGCCAGTTCCTGGCAGGTATCTGACGGGTCGGTATAAACCACCTCGCACTCGATATCCTTCTCATGCAAGACAATGCGGCAGGCGTGACTCATCACACAGTCTGTACCGGAATATAAGGTCATTATTGAACGACGGGTGGCGAGAGTATTCATTGTGAAGGATCCTGTAAGGTGGGTACTAAATAAAATCGGCGCGGACAATTAACTCCGCGCCGCTGTGTGGCGTGTTGGCTGTTGGCGCTAGTGAACGTCGCGCCAGTATTCCTTTTTCAACAGATAGGAGAGTCCCATCAACACTATCAGAAATGCCAAAGTGAAAACTCCGATTCGTTTGCGTTGCATTTGAGCAGGCTCCGCCAAGTAGGTCAGAAACGCAGTTAGATCGGTCATGGCGACATCAAATTCCTGTGGTGACAGTTTGCCCGGATGCTCTAATTCAAATTTTGCATCTCCAACAACTTTTATCAGATTTGCCCCATCGGATTCAGCAGCATGGGCGTCGCCGGCATGCGATTGAGCAGGCTCAACCTTGCCAACCAGACGTTGCACACCTTGTAATTCATACATCACATGCGGCATCGCGACGTTCTCAAACAAAGAATTGTTCCAACCGCTGGGAGAACCCTCATCCTGATAAAAGGCCCGCATATAGGTATACAACCAATTTGGCTTGCGCACTCTCGCGACCAGTGTTAAATCAGGTGGCGCAACTCCAAACCAGCGTCTCGCATCATCTTCGGGCATGGTGGTCTTCATCAGGTCACCGGTTTTCTCGGTGGTGAACATCAGGTTTTCCTTTAATAAAGAGAGTGGAATATCCAGATCTTCGGCAACCCGATTGTAGCGGGAGTATTGAGCACTATGACATGACAGGCAGTAGTTGACGAACAATTTAGCGCCGTTTTGCAAGGATGCTTTGTCATTCATATTTATGTTCACTTCATCCAATACTGCACCATGACCGCCGGCCGCGAGCGCGGTGCCCGACATGGCGGCTGCAGCAAACAGGGCTGATAAAGCAATAATAAATTTTTTCATCTCACTATCCTCACTCAGTGTTTGTCGAAGACGACACGATCAGGGAGCGGCTTGGTCTTACCAATACTGGTAAACCACGGCATCAGGAAAAAGAACCCGAAATAGGCAACCGAACCAATCTGTGCGAGCAGGGTGTTGGTTGGAGTGACCGGGTTCATGCCCAAATAGCCCAGCAACAAAAATGCCACAATAAATATACCCAGCGCGATCTTGAATGGTAGGCTGCGATAGCGGATCGACCTGACCGGCGACCGATCCAGCCACGGTAACAGGAAAAACACGATTATAGACAAGGCCATAAACACCACACCCCAAACCTTGGCGTCTATCCAGAAAAAATTAAAAGTGTTGGCTCGGAGAATGGAGTAATAGGGCGTGAAGTACCACAGCGGCACAATATCCGGTGGTGTTTGCAAGGAATTGGCTGGCGCAAAATTGTCCTTCTCGAGGAATATTCCGCCAAATTCAGGGGCGAAAAACACGATGCCCAGGTAGATGATCATGAAAGCGAACACAGCCACAATATCTTTAACGGTGTAGTAAGGATGAAAAGCGATGCCGTCGAGGGGCTTACCGTTTTCGTCCACTTTGTCGAAAATATCAATGCCATCCGGATTGTTCGAACCCACTTGATGCAATGCTATCAGATGCAGGAAAACCAGGATGATCAGGATTAACGGCAGCAGGATGACATGAAACGCAAAGAAGCGATTCAAGGTGGCATCGGAGATGACAAAATCGCCCCTAATCCATTCGGTTAACATAGGCCCAAAATACGGGATCACGTCAAATAGCGAGATGATCACCTGTGCACCCCAGTAGGACATATTGCCCCAGGGCAAAAGATAGCCCATAAATGCTTCAGCCATCAACGCAACAAAAATCACGCAGCCAATTAACCATATCAGCTCGCGCGGCTCCCGGTGTGAGCCATAAATCAAACCCCGGAACATGTGCAGATAGACCACCACGAAAAACATCGAGGCACCGGTGGAATGCAGATAGCGCATTAGCCAGCCATAAGGTACGTCCCGCATTATGTATTCCACGGACGCGAAGGCCAGGGCGGCATCCGGTTTGTAGTGCATAGTCAGGAAAATTCCCGTGACAATCTGCAGCACCAAAATAAGTAATGACAGAG
>JAHEKD010000024.1:11232-12180 GCA_024638545.1 Gammaproteobacteria bacterium | reverse complement strand
GGCGGGGCCGCAATCAACGCCATTTGCAAATCAGTTAATGCCCGGCTGATGGTTATTGATATGGGCGTTGATGCTGATCTGAGGGCATTCAGCAACATCGCTCAAGAGAAAGTAAACACCAAGGATATTTCAGAAAACGCAGCCATGAGCCAAGCTGAGTATGGACAGGCGATTACAACCGGTGGAAAGTATGCCGAAATTGCCTATAATGAGGGATGTAAAACCCTGGCACTGGGATAAATCGGCATCGGTAACACTACCAGCGCAGCTGCAATCACCTGCGCGATGACCGGACACAGTGCCGAAGAGATTGTCGGTTCCGGTACCGGCATCGATGCACAGGCACCTACTCACAAGCGTGCTGTTGTTGACAAGGCGCTGGGTCTTCATTTAAAGAAAACTAATGAGCCGGAATATATTCTCCAGACCCTCGGCGGCTTTGAAATTGTTGCTATTGTTGGCGCCATGCTGAAAGCATACGAACTAAATATGATCACAGTTGTCGATGGCTACATCTGTACTGCCGCTGCGCTGGGTGCCTGTGGTATTAATCGTGCAGCACGCAACAATCTGATCTTCTCACACCAGTCGGCTGAAAGCGGGCATGTGCTGGCTGCTGATGCTCAAGTTTTTTGCGTTATCGCACATTGCGGACAGCCCAGAGATTTTAAGTTCAGTTTTTATTATTGCCCACTGTCTTTCAAGATGGAGCAGCCTGCCGCTGATTTACTTTAACCCCTACGTCAGCCGAAGCGCCGGGTCCGGTAAGGATTTAATTGCGGATGCAACTAACGGATCGCGATTACTTGTAGCTACCATTTTTACTCTCATGAACATCATCGCATTTGGTTCCGGCAAAGTATTCCCGTTGCTCGTTGGAATCTTTACTATACTGGCAATCTGTCACTACTATTTTCGCAAATCGTTAGGCGGTATCACGGGTGATTG
>JAHEKD010000024.1:9052-11222 GCA_024638545.1 Gammaproteobacteria bacterium | reverse complement strand
TCGCAGGCAGTGTATCTTATTCGACACGGGCAAACGAGCGCCAATAAAGACCTGATTATTGGCACGACAGATCAGCCGCTGTCGGCAGAGGGAAAAAATCAGGCACAGCGTTTGGCGGTCTCGTTTTCACAGTCGATTAGGCCGAAAATCCATAGCAGCAGCCTGTCAAGAGCCATACATACGGCACGACTGTTACAGGCCGGCAGTCGTCATTATGTAGCGTGCTCTGAACTTATCAACGAGATGAATTTTGGAGACTGGGAAAACCAGTCGTGGAATGCAGTATATAAAAATGACCCGGAATTCTTCGATTACTGGGCGCGGAACTGGCTTGATGTAGCACCACCGAACGGCGAGTGTTTCAATGATGTCTTGAAGCGCTGCCGTGACTGGTATAATCAGAGCGTAAGATCAGAGGATTTAGTCATAGTCGCACACGGCGGCAGTTTGAGAGCACTGTTATCTATCATGCTTGACATACCTGCTGATGATCTATTCAGCCTTGAGTTGAACCATTGTCACGTTACAAAGATAGTCATCAACCAGTGTAAAGCAAAAGCCCTCTATCTGAATAATCCGAATTTTATATGATTAAATGATGAAGAAACTTATTACAGTTAACAGTGTCATACCGTATTCTGACCGGTCCGTCTCCTGCCCGGTGATAGTGAGACCCCTGTATAATCCCGGCGGGACCTGGTTCAGGATGATAGTGGATAAGCTGGCCATGTCCCGGGCCCCGTTATCCGCTTTATAGATACAATAATTGATTGCAACACAGAGCGATAAAATAGAATATTAAAAACAGATATGATAAAACACAAGCGTCCGACACTTAATACTGTACCTGCTCAATCTCAGCATTCGAAATCTGCGAGCCGTGGCCGCAGCGCTGCGGGAATTTTAAGAGGTTAATCTGGACAGATTTGATATCAATCCATGCCATTAGCCATGCAGAGAGGTAAACTCGTTCTTATTGTTTTAATAATCTTGCTGATTGCAGGATTTTTTATTCTTGATCTGCATCACTATGTAACACTGGAAAACCTGAAGACTCAACAACAGCGTTTTCTGACGCTCAACCAGCAAAACCCGTTCTTAACCAAAGCCTGCTTTTTTATCGCCTATGTAGCTGTTGCGGCACTGTCATTACCGGGAGCAACCATTATGACGCTCGCTGCCGGTGCCTTATTCGGTCTCACTACAGGGTCTATCATGGTTTCATTTGCGTCGACAATTGGTGCAACGCTCGCGATGCTGGTCGCACGTTACCTGTTCAGGGACGCCATACAGACTAAATATGCAGAACGTTTGGAAGCTGTAAACAAAGGCATAGAAAAAGAAGGTGGCTTCTACCTGTTCACATTGAGATTAATTCCGGTATTTCCGTTTTTTGTAGTTAATCTTGTCATGGGTCTGACCCGGCTGAAAACCAGTGTTTTTGCACTGGTCAGTCAGATTGGTATGCTGCCGGCAACGGTAATTTACGTGAATGCAGGTTACCAGCTTGCAGCTATTGACTCTGTGAAGGAAATTCTTTCACTGCCGATTATTATCTCGCTGGCCTTACTCGGGATTTTCCCATTAATGGCTAAAAAGCTGATTAGCGTTTACAGGAGACAAAATGGCTAAAAATTTCGATCGTAACCTGATCATTATCGGTGCGGGTTCTGCGGGTTTAGTGACCGCTTATATCAGTGCAGCCGTTAAATCCAGCGTGACGCTGATTGAAAAGCACAAAATGGGGGGGGATTGCCTTAACTATGGCTGTGTACCCTCGAAATCATTAATTCGATCGGCACGCATGTGTTCACAAATGCGAGGCGCCGATAAATATGGAATCAGGCCTTGTGAACCAGAGTTCGAATTTAGCGAGGTAATGCAGCGTGTCAAAAGTATCATTAAAACCATTGAGCCACACGACTCGGTTGAACGCTACACCTCACTCGGTGTTGAATGTCTCATCGGTGAGGCCCGAATTATCAGCCCACATGAGGTCGAAATTAACGGTCAAACCCTCAGCGCCAGAAAACTTATCGTTGCAACCGGTGCCAGACCGCTGGTGCCGCCAATTGCAGGCCTTGATTCGGTCAGGGCTTTAACCTCAGATAATATCTGGGACCTGCAACAGTTGCCCAAACGTCTGGCTGTCCTGGGCGGTGGACCAATA
>JAHEKD010000024.1:4800-9042 GCA_024638545.1 Gammaproteobacteria bacterium | reverse complement strand
GCGCCCGGCATTATGATCAAAGATGATACTGAGGCGGCAGGCGTCGTACATCAAAGTCTTGAGGATGATGGTGTGAAAGTACTGGCTAACCATAAAGCGGTCGAAATTACCGCTGCAGGGAATCAAAAGCAGCTGATTTGCGAATCCGGCAATGAAACTGTTGCAGTCGGTTTTGATGAAATCCTGGTTGCGGTTGGGCGACGCGCTAACACCGAGAATCTTGGCCTTGAGGCCGTGGGCGTCGAATTAAACAAAAATGGAACCATCAAAACCGATGAACGTTTATTTACCACAGTCCCCAGCATCCTGGCCTGCGGCGACGTTACCGGACCTTACCAGTTTACCCACACTGCGTCTCATCAGGCCTGGTATGCCAGCGTAAACGGTTTGTTTGATAAGTTTAAAACATTTAAAGTCGACTACAGCGTCATACCCTGGGTCACCTATACGCAGCCCGAAGTTGCACAGGTGGGGCTAACTCAGGCGATGGCAACAGAGCAGGGACTGGATTTTGAAACCACTCGCTATGATTTCTCCGGATTGGATCGGGCTCTGACGGAAACGGCCACCAATGGTTTTGTTAAAGTGATCACACCCAGGGATAAGGACGCCATACTCGGTGCTACAATTGTTGGTGAGCATGCCGGCGAAATGATTACAGAATTCACACTCTCTATGAAACATGGATTAGGATTAAATAAATTGCTTGGAACCATACATCCCTATCCTACGTGGATGGAGGCCAACAAGTTTGCAGCGGGCAACTGGAAGCGGGAACATGCACCACAATGGGCACTAAACGCACTGGAAAAATTTCATCGATGGCGTCTTTAGAGTAGTGAACTGGATTATCTTAAATCCTTTGTAAGATTAATTAGATTATCATTGATTATTTTTTTTCGAAACAATTGTTGACAAATATCTGTTATTTCCAGATAAACGATAGACTATAATATGGATGGGGTTGATTTGAATATACTGAAAGGGGTTGTTCTTCAGGAATTCAAATCCAGTAGTTAATTAATTTATCTGACAATTCGGCGCAACTTTAGTTATAGAGTCGCGCGACTTACCCTTCCTGTATGGCGAGCCTTCTCTGCACATACATGAGGCGTGAGTTCATGAATTGATGTCAGATTAGGGGTATTTATGAAAACGTGCAGATCCACAAATCTTTTAAACTTTTATCACGAAGGCATTAAACGCATCAGTTCACTGATGCAGCAGCACAACTTCGACCATGCCTTTGTCATTGTCGATTTACTTAAGCGGCTGCCAATGTCTGAATACGACAATCTAAAGGCGAGTGTCAACGCTTACTGCGAGATCTACCCGGAAGAGACCTGGGCGCTCGAATTTTCAGGCAAAAAAAAAATTCATCAAGGATGCACTAATAAACGATACTCGGCGGCCAGACGGCCAGCGTTGGTAAAAACCAGATAATAAGCATTCCAGCCATTTGTAATCGTGAAAACGGCAATACGCCAGATCGATTGCCCGGTGGTGATCCGGTACATCCGTATTTACTAAAGTATGCCAGGTAAGTTTAGTTTATTTTCTTTTGCACATTCTATCGCAGTCTCATATCCCGCATCAGCATGGCGCATAACACCGGTCGCGGGATCATTCCAGAGTACTCGTTGAATTCGTTTCGCCGCCTCGTCGCTGCCATCACAACAGATGACGACGCCGGCGTGTTGCGAAAAACCCATTCCAACACCGCCACCGTGGTGAAAGGATACCCAGGTTGCGCCGGATGCAGTATTTAATAAAAGATTCAATAGCGGCCAGTCAGAGACGGCATCGGATCCATCTGCCATGCTTTCAGTTTCCCGGTTTGGGGACGCTACCGATCCGGAATCCAGATGATCACGCCCAATGACTATCGGTGCCTTTAACTCACCGCTGGCCACCATTTCATTAAAGGCCAGCCCCAGTCGATGGCGCTGTCCTAACCCCACCCAGCAGATTCGTGCGGGCAGACCCTGGAAACTGATGCGTTGCTCGGCCATATCCAGCCAGTTGTGCAGGTGTGGATCATCAGGAATAAGCTGCTTTACCTTTTGATCAGTTTTATAGATATCCTCTGGATCACCGGAAAGGGCAACCCAGCGAAACGGACCGATGCCGCGGCAAAATAAAGGCCGGATATAAGCCGGTACAAACCCCGGGAAATCAAATGCATTTTCAACTCCCTGGGCCTTGGCTTCGTGCCGAATATTATTCCCGTAATCCACAGTGGGTATACCCTGATGATAGAATTCCAGCATTGCTTTGACATGAATTGCCATCGATTTCCTGGCCTGCGAGGCAACGTCCTGCGGGTTGACTTTTTGCTGCGCCTGCCACTGCTCCATCGTCCATCCGATTGGCAGATAACCATGCACCGGGTCATGAGCAGAGGTTTGATCGGTCACTAGATCAGGCTTGATGCCCTGCTCAACCATTCTCGGCAATAACTCAGCTGCGTTGCCGAGCAAGCCTACGGAGACTGCTTCACCTGCGGCGCAGGCATCGTTGATAATCTCCAGTGCATGCGCCATTGAATCTGCTTTTTTATCGAGGTATTTTGTCCTCAACCTGAAATCAATGCGAGTTTCATCGCATTCTATACACAATGCACAGTAACCTGCCATGGTCGCAGCCAGTGGCTGCGCTCCACCCATGCCGCCCAGGCCCGCGGTCAAAATCCATTTCCCCGTGGCATCGCCGTTAAAGTGCTGGCGACCTGCCTCTGCAAAAGTTTCGTATGTTCCCTGAACAATACCCTGGCTGGCGATATAGATCCATGAGCCCGCTGTCATTTGCCCGTACATCATCAATCCTTTGCGATCCAGTTCGTTAAAATGATCCCAGTTCGCCCAGTGTGGCACTAAGTTAGAATTTGCTATCAACACTCGGGGGGCATCTACATGGGTTTTAAACACACCAACCGGTTTACCGGATTGAATCAGCAGACTTTCGTCATCCTCAAGTTCTCTGAGACTTGCAAGTATCTGGTCAAAGCAATCCCAGTTCCTGGCTGCACGACCAATGCCGCCATATACCGTCAACTCCTCTGGCCGTTCGGCGACATCAGGGTCGAGATTATTTTGAATCATCCGGTAGGCTGCCTCGGTTAACCAGCTCTTACAGTTCAAATCTGTTCCTCTGGGAGCACGAATAACCCGGCTTTTGTCGATCCGATTTATAGTCATTTCATATCCTCATTAATTATTTACTATCTGAAAGTCATTGGTAGCGTATCTTGCCGCCAGATCATACAAATGACCTGGATAGAGCATTGTTACATAAGTGACCACCTGATTATCTTTCCAGGTGCGTCTGGACAGTTTCAGGCAGGGTTGCGCCTTGTTAATCATTAAAATTTCAGCAGTTTTCATTTCTGGCAGCACCGCCTGCACACGGTGCTCCATTTCATCAGGCCTGAATAATGAAATTAAATAATGTGTTGGTGTCTGCCTGTTAAAATCTATAGACATGAAGTCCGTCACAAGCCCTGGATTCACGTAGCGCTGCTCCAGCTGAATTGGGGTGCCGTCCTGATAGTGCACCATTTCAAGGTAAAATACATCCTCTGCCCGGAGAAGCTCCATCTTGGCCGCGATCTCGGGTGAAGCCTTGATTTTAAGATGAACCAGGATTTTTGATGTATGCTGCTGGTTTCTGCTGGTGATTTCCTGGGCAATGTCTTTGAGCTGTATCAGGCTCGCATGCTGCGGTGCTTCACTGATAAACGTACCCAGGCCATGAACCCTGTTCAATACCCCTTCCCGGGTTAATTCCCGCAGTGCACGGTGAACGGTCATTCTTGATACCTTAAGTGAATCAACGAGTGCATTTTCTGACGGAATCTTTTGGCCGGGGCGCCACTGCCCCTGCCTGATACGGCCATTGATTACATCCTTAATCTGCTTGTACAGTGGCTTTGCACTGTCTTTCCTGATTAAGGTCAATGGATCGCCCGTGTGCATATTGCATCAATCTCCGGGTAGTAGATTAATCTGACAAAAAATCAACGGGAGGGATTTTTCGCGTACGCCGCGAAAGGATGAGGCACAAGGATGTGTCGAACAAAACAGGGGCGGTGATCGTTTACGAAACCCTGTTGTGCTTTGCCTGGATAATGATAACAACCCATTCACCGTTATTTTAGAGTGCATTGTGCCCTGGTTTTATTCAAGTCTACATCGGCATTGAAACACAGTCTGGCTGAAATCCGGTTAGGCCAAAACTCAGCCG
>JAHEKD010000024.1:0-4790 GCA_024638545.1 Gammaproteobacteria bacterium | reverse complement strand
GCAAACCGTGCCGGAAAATCGCCATCTAAAATCTGGTTGCGGTACTCTCTATTATTGTGTTTTATCAAGATTTGTACCTTGACTGGTGAATTATGCAGACTAGTCGCCATAGTACCGGCCCGGTAACTGTTTTTTTCGCCATTCACCCGCGATCATGATGTTCAGACTTGGGTTTGCAGCGATCTGATATGACAACATTGCAGGATTATCAGTGTCCCATATTACCAGGTCAGCGATTTTTCCAACTTCAATACTGCCCACGTCTTTATCCAGTCCCAGCGCCCTGGCTGCATTAATTGTCGTGCCGGCCAGTGCTTGTGTCGGCGTCAGGGAAAACAGGGTACAGGCCATGTTCATTGCCAGCAAAAGCGAATGCAGCGGTGATGATCCCGGGTTCAAATCAGTGGCGATTGCAACGGCGACCCCCTCCTCTGAAAGCGTGCTGACCGGCGGTAACCGGGTTTCTTTCAAGGTATAAAAAGCACCCGGTAAAAGTACAGCAACTGTTTTATTGTCTGCCAGCACGCGCGCCTCATCGGCTCGCAGATATTCGATGTGGTCAACCGACAGCGCACCTCTGGAAGCGGCCATCACTGCCCCGCCCAGATGGCTGAGTTGCTCAGCATGCAATTTTATGGGTAAGCCCAGGTCACGGGCCTTATCGAAGACCGCGCTGATTTGCTCAACCGAAAAGGCAATACCCTCACAAAAACCGTCAACGGCATCCACCAGCCCGGCTTCATGGGCAGCAGGCAACATTTCGTCACAAACATATTTTATGTACGCATCTTTTTGCCCGGCGAATTCCGGCGGTAGTGCGTGTGCACCGAGAAATGTTTTTTGAACTCTTATGGAATTGTGTTTCGCTAATTGATCAGCCACAGCAAGCATTTTGATCTCAGTTTGCGAATCCAGGCCATACCCAGACTTGATCTCAATCGTGGTCACGCCTTCATCCATCATCCCGGCCAGGCGTGAATTGGCGGCAGTGAACAGTGCCTGCATCGATGCATTTCGTGTCTGGCTGACGGTTGACAGGATACCGCCACCACTTGTGGCAATTTCTTCGTAGCTGGCGCCCTCCAGGCGCATCTCAAATTCCCTGGCACGATCGCCGCCATATACAGTGTGGGTGTGGCAGTCGATTAAGCCGGGGGTCACCAGTCGGTGTTGGCAATCCACCTTTTGCGCCGCATTTTCATAAAGGCCACTGTCAAGCCCGGTCATCGGTCCGACCCAGGCAATTTTATCGCCAACCACTACCAGTGCTGCATGTTCAATCAGTCCATAGGATTTCTCGTCCTTTAAAGTAGCCAGCGTAGCATTGACAATTAGTGTTGTGTCCATCAATAGACCGCGAATATTTCTAACTTGTATATACAAGTATATAATTGCTATGGTAAAGTTGCAAATAATAAATATTTGAAATCGCATCAGATGAAGGCAGAGACAGTTAAATCCTTTTTGGCTGAACGGGCACTGCTTGCAAACGGCTGGCACAGTGATGTCCTCATAACTGTTGACGGCCAGGGCTATATTGCCGGTATCGCAGCGAATACGCGCCTGCATTCCGACAGATGTGTACGCCTCAAAGGCACGCTGTTACCTGGAATCACAAACCTGCATTCCCATGTCCACCAGCGCGCAATGGCCGGGCTCGCAGAAAAATCCACAGGCAGCGTCGATAACAAGGACAGCTTCTGGAGCTGGCGCAGTGTCATGTATCACCACCTGGAAAAGATCGGGGCTGAAGATATGCACAGTATCGCCAGTCAGCTCTATCTGGAAATGCTTAAATTTGGTTACACTGGTGTCGCTGAATTTCAATACCTGCATCATGATCCTGACGGTAATCGTTATGAAAACCCGGCTGAAATAAGCCTGCAGTGCCTGCAGGCGGCGAACGAAGTCGGTATCGCCTACACTGCACTACCTGTGCTCTATCAGTACGGCGGTTTTGGATCGATCAAAGCTGCGGCGAGTCAGAAACGTTTTATAAATACTGCCGACGAATTTTTAATCATTGCTCAATCACTGGCAAAAGCCGTTGACGGGAATCCTGACGCCTCGTTTGGCATCGCCCCGCACTCACTTCGAGCCGTTGATGAGTCATCGCTTAGGAACGTACTCCGTCAATGCGAGGATGTTAAGGTCATCCATATCCATATCGCTGAGCAATTAAAAGAAGTTGAGGACTGCCTGAGCTGGAGTAAGCAACGTCCCGTCGAATGGTTGTTAAACCATTTTGATGTAAATGAAAAATGGTGCTTGATTCATGCTACCCACATGAGTGACGAAGAAGTGCGACGCCTGGCAAATTGTACTGCGGTTGCCGGTCTGTGCCCCACCACTGAAGCTAACCTGGGTGACGGGATTTTTCGCGCACACGACTATTTCTCACTTGGGGGCAGATGGGGAATAGGCTCAGACAGCCATATCTCTGTCAGCCCGGTTGAAGAGCTGCGCTGGCTGGAATACGCTCAACGGCTGGTCAGGCATCAGCGTAATGTTTTAAACACTACAAATATGCCCAGCACGGGCAAATATTTATACCAACAGGCCTGCTCGGGTGGCGCACAGGCAACAGGACGGTTAACCGGTAAAATTCAGGTTGGTTACCGCGCTGACTTTGTTGTAATCGATCATGACCATCCCAGGCTATTCGGCCGCAGTGATGATGATTTGATCGACAGCTGGATATTTTCCGGCAATGACAATCCGGTTACCGATGTTTACATTGGCGGCGTCAGGCTAATTGCTGATCGCATGCATCACAATGAAGATCAAATTAATGCAGGATTTCAGTCTGTCGTTAATAAATTAGCAGGATAAAATATGGGCAAAACACTGACATTAATACCCGGAAGAGCCGACTTAAATCAGCTCAGAAGGATTTACCGCGAACCTACAGGCCTCAAGGTCAGGATAGACCCCAAATGCCGGCACGGCGTACAAAAAGCGGCTGATATCGTTGATCGCGCCGCGCAAGGTGATCTGGGCGTGTATGGCGTGAATACCGGTTTCGGCAAGCTGGCGAGCACCAGAATTGCGGCCGAACAAACAGCCCGGCTACAGCGAAACCTGATTTTGTCTCACTGCTGCGGTGTTGGCAAACCCCTGCGCGTCGATATAGTCAGGTTAGTCATGGTATTAAAAATGTTATCACTGGGTCGAGGCGCTTCGGGTGTACGCTGGAAACTTATTGAACAGTTACAGGCCCTTCTGGATCATGACATCATCCCGATCATTCCAGAGCAGGGCTCAGTGGGCGCATCCGGTGATTTGGCACCGCTGGCGCACCTGACCGCGGTCATGATCGGTGAAGGTTCAGCTGTTTTTAAGGGCAAGACAATACCCGCCGCCAGCGCCCTCAAAAAAGCCGGATTAATACCGCTGACGCTCGGCCCCAAAGAGGGGCTCGGTATGATAAACGGCACCCAGGTATCGACAGCCCTGGCGCTTGCAGGTCTGTTTGATGCCTGGCGTCTGTCACTGTCTGCGCTGATTACAGGTGCATTGACCAGTGACGCATTGATGGCCTCGACCGCGCCTTTTCGCTCTGAAATACATGATCTCAGAGGACTGCCCGGTCAAATCAACGCGGGCAATACATTAAGAGCCCTGTTAGCCGGCTCGCAAATACGGGAATCGCACCGGGAGGGGGACGAGCGCGTGCAGGACCCGTATTGCCTCAGGTGCCAGCCGCAGGTGATGGGCGCCGCAATGGACCTGTTTGGCCAGGTCGCCCGAACGCTTGAGATAGAGGCCAATGCCGTAACCGATAACCCGCTGGTTCTCATAGAACATGGTGAAATAATTTCCGGCGGTAATTTCCATGCCGAACCGGTCGCTTTCGCAGCCGATCAATGCGCACTCGCAATCAGTGAAGTTGGCTCAATTACCGAGCGGCGCATCGCTACGCTGGTCGACCCGGCACTGAACTACGGTCTGCCGGCATTCCTCTCACCAGACCCCGGCATTAATTCGGGCTTCATGATCGCGGAGGTTACGGCTGCCGCACTGATGTCAGAAAACAGGCAAAGGGCGGCACCCTGTTCAATCGATTCAACACCGACCAGTGCGAATCAGGAAGACCATGTCTCAATGGCGTGCCACGGTGCGCGGCGGCTTTTCGATATGAATCAAAATCTTGCCGGCATTGTCGGCATCGAGCTTCTTGCTGCTGCACAAGGTATCCACTTTCGCAAACCGCTAGAAACCAGCATACCGCTTCGAAATGTAATTAAGCGCCTCAGGAAATCGGTCCCTGTGCTTGCCGATGACCGCTACATGGCTGACGATTTAAAATCTGCCGCTAAACTGGTTCACGATGGCACCATCATAAATATGATTAAGAACGTGGAGCTGCCTCGGTTATGAATATCGTCAGTGTGATTAAGGGTAACAAACCATTGATCCTCGCTCAACCACACGGCGGCACCCATGTGATTGAGAATGTATATCACAGGCTCAATGAGAACGGCCGGCGCCTGGCCGACACAGACTGGCATATCGGTCACCTTTACCACGGCCTGGTTGAGGATATAACTGTAGTCCAGTCTCACATACACCGATACGTAATTGATGCAAATCGTGGACCCGACGATGAATCGCTCTATCCGGGCCAGAACACGACAGGTTTGTGCCCGCTTACTGATTTTGACGGCAAAGCGATTTACCTACCCGGTAAGGAACCCGCAACAGATGAAATCGGGGAACGACGAGAGCGATATTATCAACCCTACCATAATGCTCTGAATCAACAGGTTAAGCGCTTGATAACAGCCCAT
>JAHEKD010000023.1 GCA_024638545.1 Gammaproteobacteria bacterium | reverse complement strand
TGCAAACATATTGAGCAAACAGTGACCGGGATATGCAGCAACGCATATGGTTATTCAACCATCGTAAATGGTCGTTTCAAAGGTGGCTGGACAACCCGTCACTACGGCACCCCGGAAACAGGGGTACACGCTATCCAGATGGAGCTTGCGCAACTCACATATATGCAGGAGGGGCCGCCTTGGACTTATGATGTCAGCAAAAGCGCTTCACTGAGAGAAACGCTGGCAGAAATCCTTAGCGCACTGGTATCCATGTTGTCAATTACTCCAATTGATCAGGATCGATGACCTGCCAGGCGGAAAATCAGCGGCTTGCTGTTTTATTAGCAGTCCAACACCCCTTATAAATAGCTGAAACATCGAGTCTGCAACGCTAATGGCTGCAGTGTCTATCTTTAATATCCAACGCTCTGACAAGCAGTTCATAATACCGCCAGGGCTCTAACTCGGATTTCCAGGCACAAGGTAGAGACGTGCCGGGAATAAACAGTGATCTAATTTATGACCAGATTAATATAATCAACGGTATTGAAACGAACAGAATGATGACGTCAAGCGGCAATCCCACTCGCCAGTAATCTTTAAAATCATAGCCGCCCGGTCCCATTACCAGCGTATTTGATGGATGCCCGATGGGCGTCAGATACGGCGATGCACTGCCGATCGCGACCGCCATTAAAAAAGCATCGGCAGAAAAGCCAAGTTGCTGTGAGATTTCCAGGGCAATGGGAGCCATCAGTACTGCGGTCGGTGTGTTGTGAACCAGATCGGATAGAAGCATCGAAGCGATCATGATCAACGCCAGGATCATCCACAGCGGCTGCGCTTGCGCAAAACTGCTGATATTTGATGCAATCAGCTCGGTAGCGCCGGAAGTCTGCAGTGTATGCCCCACAGGAATCAGGCAGCCGAGCAAAACAATTATCGGCAGCTCCAGAGAATCGTAGGCCTGCTGCAGGGATATTGCACGAGAAATGATAAGGATCAGCACCGCCGCAGAGAAAGATATCTGTATTGGAAGCAGCCCGACTGATGATGCGACAATGGCGCCACCAAAAACAGCTGGTGTCAGAAGCAGGAAACGTTTACGGAGTTTTTTACTCGTTAATGGCCGGTTGGAAATGGCCAGGCAGCCAAGGGTCTGCAAAGTTTCGCTGATCCTGTCCTTACTGCCCTGCAGAAGTAGAACATCGCCTGCCCTGAATCTTACGTTTTTAAGCCTGGCGATGGGTGCGGAACCCATTCGGGACATCGCAAGCAGGTTTACGTCATAACGCTCATGCATTCTCAGGCCGCGCATAGACCAGCCTTCGATCGAGCTGTTTGGCATGACAATAGCTTCCATCAAAACTACATCGTTGGATTGAAGGGTCTGCAGATCTATCTCGACCGCACCGATTTTCAACTTCATCTCAGGTGATGAATACAGCGGCTCCAGGGCTTTGGGATCACCCTCCAGTATTAGAATTTCACCCACGTTCATGACGGCATTAACGTCCGGCGCCAAATGTTGCTTGTCATTATCAATAATTGACATGACGCTAACTTCACCATCAAACATCTCTTCAAGTTGGCCGACTGTCAGACCTGCCAGCTCAGAGCCTTCAAGTATTTTGGCCTCGGCAATATAGTTGTAAATTTGCTCTGATTCACTCTCCAGGCTGCCCTGTAAATCTCGTCTTGGCAGCAAACGCCAGCCAACAAATCCAAGATAAAAAATGCCGGCAACTGCGACTGGCAGCCCTACCGGAGTGAAATCCAGCATCGCAAAAGGCTCGCCTAAAGCATCCGCCCGAAATGTTGCAATAATGATATTTGGCGGTGTACCAATCAATGTGACCAAGCCCCCGAGCAAACTGGCAAATGAGAGCGGTATTAAAATCAAAGATGCCGATCTGCCGGCTTTTTGAGCATCACGTATGGCCACCGGCAACATCAGCGCCAGGGCTCCGATATTATTCATTAAACCTGAAAAGCCGGCTGTAATGCCGCCATTGGCTAAAATCTGCAGTGTAAGATTGGAGCGAGCACGATCGAGCAATCTCACCAGAATATCGATAAATCCGGACTCCTGCAAGGCCTTGCTTAGAACCAGAACTGCGCAGACCGTAATTACCGCCGGATGCCCAAAGCCATCAAATGCATGTTCTGGCGGCACCAGTCCTGTAAAAACAGCGGCTAAAAGGGCCAGGCCGGCGACAATATCGTAACGCCAGTAATTGGCAATGAACAGTGTCATTGTGGCCGCAAGAATTACGAGAATTGCAGTTTGATCGAATGTCATAAGTCGTTAAAATAAAACCACAAATCAGGTATCTCTCGTAACTGGGGGATGTGCATGTGTCAGTTATGTATCTGATAATTAATCTTATGCCGGAAATCCACAACCGTTACACTCTTAATCCGGGTGGATTTGATGGTTTCCTGATTTATTTCAACTGTAATTTTATTAGCTAGCGTCCTTTAGTGAAGACTAATTCTAATGCAGTTTAAACCGCATTACGACCAGACTACAGCAAAAATGAGTTTAAATCTCACTTGTAATTTGCCGGAATTTCTGCATTTAAATTATACAAAGCCGCTTTTTAGGGCGGTATATTAAGGATTTAATGAAACAGTTCCGGCCGAATGCTTGCAGTTATCGATCAAGCGATTTCAGCCATTGATTCAGAATCGGCCGATAGCTCTCAATTTCTGCAGCGACCGCCGGATATGTTTCAATCTCTTGTCTATATGTAAAGATGGAATCAGGCCAGTCAATCTTTAGTTGAAGCAGTGGTGTTAACGCATCAATCCATACAAACGTGATCGGCAGGCCACAATCGCCCAAGGTCAGCCTGTCATTAAATGCGGTATCAGGATTTAACGAAAATTTCGACAATTGCTTCAAACGTATCGATATTTGCATGGATTGATGTTCAATGAGATCAGCATCCGGTTTTTTCCCATCAATAAAAGGGAAAAGCTTTCTTAACTCAGGCTCCACACGGGTATCGTGAAATCGCGACCGCTCTCTTGCCCTGGCTCTTTGATCGATTTCAGCAGGCAGCATTTGAGGATGCGGATGCTTCTCGTTCAGATATTCAGCAATCACTTCAGAATCCGCGAGCGTTAGCTCCCCATCAACCATGGCCGGCAAGTTTCCTGATGGAATAATTTTTTTGTATTCACCGGAACCATAGCCGCCGGGTGGCGATAATTCGCTCCACTGAAGCCCTTTGTGACGCAGGAGGATGCGTAGTTTCGCGCAATACAGGCTGATCGGAACGGCATAAATAGTAATCATATTTTCTCACTCACTTTTTTTGATTCCGGGGACACAATACTTAATTCGCGAATTAAGTATTGTGTCCCCGGAATTGAATTGAATTTATACTGGGCGCATGATGCTGTAAACAAATTTATAAGGAGAATATTGATGAGTGCATGGATTCATATGATAGAAGATGATCAGGCTGACGAATCATTGCTGAACGTTTTAAAATTAGCGCGCACGCCTCACGGCACGGTCGATAACGTTATGCGAGTGCATTCATTGAGACCGAACACAATGCGCGGGCATCTGTCGCTTTACCGGGCTGCCCTGCATGACGACGCCAATACATTACCCGCCTGGCTGCAGGAGACAATATCATCCTATGTATCAATTCTGAATGACTGCAGTTATTCACTCGCGAATCACTGGGCCAATGCCCGTCACCTGATCAATGATGAAAAACGTGCTGAAAAAATAGAAAAGGCATTACATCGTCGAGCACCTGAAGCCATTTTTGATGGCGTAGAACTGGCTTTGCTCAACTATGCGGAAAAACTCACCCTCTATCCCGGTGATATGGAGTACACCGATATCAAAATGCTGAGAAATTCGGGTCTGGACGACGGCCAGATACTTGAAGCCAATCAGATCATTTGTTATTTCAATTATGTCAACCGCACCCTGAATGGATTAGGGGTTAGCACAGAGGGTGATGTAATTGGCTATTACAAAGACAATAATAATCCTTCGGACGCCTGACGATTGCAAATCTGGTTTACATCTGCCTGCCGGGACTTAGCGCCTCAGTCAGATAAGCCGGCCATTGATGGCTCTGCTTCAGGATAATATCTGAGGCCAATTGTGCCAATACCGGTGCTGTCTGAATACCGTATCCTCCCTGGCCTGCAAGCCAGAAAAAGCCCTCAGCCTCATCACTGAATCCTACAACTGGATTTCGATCCTTGACGAATGTTCGAAGGCCAGCCCAGGAATATTCTATTCGCTTTACTTGAATATCCATGAATTGTTCAAAGCGATACAATCCTTCTGCAAGCACCGTATCTTCCGGCCAGGCATCATGAGGCTCTACCAGGTCTTCATCAGCAGGTGAAACGATGAGCTTGCCGCTCTGAGGCTTGGCATACCAGTTTTCCGAAGCGCCGATCACAACCGGCCAGCGATTCACATTTTGGTAACCGGGGGCTCCGATAATTGCTGCGGAGCGTCTCAACGGCATCATTCCCAGGCGCTTTATATTCGCTTTTTCTGCAATCACGTCTGCCCAGGCACCGGCTGCATTGATAATTATCGGTGCCGAATAGATCCCCGTGGAAGTATCCAGCTGCCAAATCTGGTTAGTACAGGCTAAAGCATTCACCTTTGACTCAAGGTAAATTTCACCCGAAAATGACTTCAGCCTGCGGATATAGTGCTGCAACAACCGGTCAACATCAATATCCGAGGCCTCGGGCTCGATTGCCGCTTTAACAACTTTTTCCTCACGAAGCGCAGGACACAGGCTAAGCGCCTGCTGGATGCTCACTTCTTCAAGGTCAGTGCTGGAATTCAGATAGGATTCAAATTTTACAGCTTCATCCTCGCAGGCAACGATCAATTCACCTCTGGTACTCAGAAGCATCTGGTCAAGCTCCTGCTCGAGTTGCCTGTAAAGTTTAAAGCTGTGATGGTTAAGCTCACGCAGAATATCGCTGCCGTAATTGCGAATCAGCATGGCGGCCGAGCGCGAGGTCGAATGGTAGCCCGTTTGTTTTTCAGATTCCAAAACCAGCACACAGGCCTCCCGGGCCAGCGTGGCGGCCACGGACAGGCCTGCCATACCTGCGCCTATAACAATGATATCGGCTGTTATCATATTTACTTCTTCTCTGGTTGCCGTAATTGCTTGTGATTTTAGCTGAGTCCCACATTTTAACTCATGAATTGAAACATGCCCGACCATTACTTGGCTGCAGAGCAAATAAGACCTGCCTTAATACCGGTGCCGCAGTTGGTTCGTAAATTCAAACGCCAGGCCAAAACCCTGAACCAGTAACAAGCACCAGAGCGGCATGGCAAATTGATTTTTATCCGGCATTGTGGCGTGGAAACTGTTTTCCAGAGATTGATTAATGTCAATATGCAGTGCCGGACATGTTGTTAAAATTGTATACCTCATCAAATCAAAAAGGGTAATCAATGATGGACATTACAAATACAATTTTAGTGGTTATAGACCCAACAAAAGAGAAGCAGCCTGCGCTTGGACAAGCTATGGTCCTGGCTAAAAAACTGAAGATGAACCTTGATCTGCTGATTTGTGATTACGCTTCACAGATTGTCGAGAACAAACATTTCCTGAAAATCGAGGAACTCAACCAACATATTGACAGCTACCTTGATCATCATAATAAACACCTTGAAAAACTCGCTAAACCGCTGCGCGAGCAGGGCTTTAAAGTAAATTGTAAAACCGTCTGGGATTATCCCCGCCATGAAGCTATCATCAGACAGGCCATGAAAATCAAGCCGTTCATGATCGTCAAGGACACCCACTATCACTATAAGTTAACACGCAGTGTGTTCAGAAATACAGACTGGAGCCTGATCAGGACGTGCAAAACGCCAATATTGTTTGTAAAACCCGACAATCTCTGGAATTCACCCACAGTGACCTGTGCCGTTAATCCTGTTCATGACGAACTAAAGCCAAATGAGCATGACAGGGACATAGTGCAGATCGCAAAATTCATTACGCATGAAACGGACGGCAGACTACAACTTTACCACAGCTATTACTCAATACTTAATCTGCCTTCATCCGCCTATTCGTGGAGCGGACAGTTCGGCGTCATCTTCACAGAGGAAGCGGACCAGCAAATCAGGCAATCACATAAACAGGCGATTTACAAGCTGGCCGATGAATTCAGCATCGATCACGACAGCATCATCATGGAAGATGGTGAAGCAACAGAATCGTTACCAAAATTTATTTCTGAATCGAAGACCGATTTACTAGTCATCGGCGCAACAACAAAAAGCCGTTTCGAACAAGTCTTCATCGGAGGCACAACTGAGGATATTCTCGACGAAGTAGATTGCGATATTCTGGTTATGCATTCAGCCGATTTCGTCAGCCCCATGAAAACAAAACACCCAACCTTAATAAAGTAAAGCGGACCATTGAGAAGCAAGAGAACAACACCCGCTCCCGCCCCACTCTTCAAGAAAGGACTCAAGCAGTCGCTTGGATTAATTCAGACAACCATTTATGGCGTGGGTATCATTCTAGGGGCGGGCATTTATGCACTGATCGGTGAGGCCGCAGGTATCGCCGGGCACAGCGTTTGGCTTTCTTTCGTACTGGCTGCAGTGATTGCGATGTTTACAGCATTTTCATATGCTGAACTGACTACACTATTTCCTAAATCTGCAGCAGAGTTTATTTACGTACAGGAAACGACAGAATCAAAGGCGGCTGCATTTTTTATTGGTTATGTATCAATACTTACCGGTATCATCAGCGCATCGGCTGTAGCGCTTGGATTTGCTGCCTATTGCAAACTTTTTATTTCCATAAATCCTGTCTGGCTGGCTGCCGGCATAATTATCTTAATGACGCTGATTAACCTTAAAGGCATTGTCGAAAGTGCTTTTCTAAACACAATTTTCACGCTCATCGAAGTTGGTGGATTGTTTTTCATTATTATCACCGGCTGGAAATTTATCGGCAATACAAATCTACTGTCTGATATTAATAATCAGCCCATACAATCTTTCAAGCAGTTTAACAGCATTATCTCAGCAACCAGCCTGATATTCTTTGCTTATATTGGTTTTGAAGACGTGGCCAATATCGCTGAAGAGACTAAAAACCCAAAGAAAGTAATACCCGCAGCGCTTATACTTTCCCTGTTAATATCGACTGTGATTTACATTCTGGTGACCATTGTTGCGGTGAGCGTGGTGCCACCTGCTCAATTGGCACTGTCTTCTCAAAGCGCGGTTGTTTCTCAAGGCCCGCTGGCCCTAGTCGCAACACAGGCGATGAACAATCCTGCCGCAGGAAACTTATTCACCTTTGTCGCATTATTCGCAACCGCTAATACAATCCTGGTTCTGTTGATCGTAAGTTCAAGAATGATGTATGGCATTGCCAGGGAAAAGTGTTTGCCTGCCGTTTTAGGGAGAGTTCACCGTGTCAACCAGACTCCGGTAGCTGCAATAATCCTTACCTCGTCGGTCGCAATTATATTTGTTTTCAAAGGTGATCTCGGCGAGATAGCCAAGCTCACCAATGTCGGGGTATTTTTAAGCTTTCTTGCAGTCAATTTGTCGCTGATTATCTACCGTTACAAGCATCGGTTGAGCAATGTCTATGACAGCAATCTATTCAGGTCGCCAGTCAATTATAAATGGTTCCCACTGATGGCCTTTGCAGGCTCAGCTTTTTGCCTTGGAATGTTGCTGACCCAATTCTGGGACTCCATTGACTTGTTCGGCCTGCATATGCCGTTAATCCTGTTTGGCATGTTAATCTTTCTGACTGCATTCCCTTTTTACTGGTATTACAATCAGAATAAGATGATCCGGTTTGACCGGGAACTTTAAAACAGGATTATTACACCCGAGACCCATTTGCCGACTAGCCCGCATTTCTCACCGGACTTCGTAGCGAGACGGTTAAAGGATGCGTCCTGTATGGGTTTTACGACCAAAGGCCGGCATTATGTTATCAGCATATGTGCCGGCACAAGGGCCCGCAGGCATCGTTGACACGATGTCGAGGACCCTGACCGAGTAAAATGCCCACAGGGCGTGGCAAGGGACCGTCGCAGTAGTAGGGTGGTGAGAAATGCGGGCTAGATTATTTCAGCAATATGATCGAGCATTTCGACATCGTGGGCATAGATGTGGATATCGGGAATCAATGCATCTGAAGCACTGACAACGCCTACGGGCATTCCCTTGTCCACTACTGGAATGTGTCTGACATTATATTCATGCATTAAATACAGTGCCTGACCGTAAAGCCGTTCGGGCCGAATAATGACCGTATCCCGGGTCATGATATCCGAGACCGGCGTGGTTTCAGGATTCTTTCCTGGTACCAAAACTCGCTTCACCAAATCGGACTCGGTCACAATACCCGCCGTCTTGCCATCCTGCACGACCAGTGCAGCATCCTCACCGGAAGATACCATCGCACGCGCGACATCGATAACAGGTGTATCAACCTCGACTATGACGGGATTGCACTTGTCTATAATTTGCTTAACTGTTCTTGTAGGCATTTTAAAACTCCTTATGATAATTTGGATGACGAGGTTTGTTTGACATAAATTGCGCGGGCTTAATGGCAATAATTTTATTTACAATTGTGCTGTAATCTTTACCGGTTGACTCAACTGCAATGCTATGGTCGAGTTCACCTGCAGTCAGCGGCTGATGATTAATAATCTGTGATTCGAGCACTTCCAGGCTTGCTTCTGACGGATCTTTGCGCTTGTGCCATCGATCCCGCACACGTTTGCGAAGCACCTCTAACGGCGCCTGCAAATTTATAATCACAAACCTCACATTCAGTTGCTGTGCCAGTCGCTGAAAAATGTGTCGTTGCCATTGCTGTAAAAATCCGGCATCAATAATCACTGAATATCCAGCTTTAAGCACCTTTTCACCAAGCCTGGATAATTTTGTATAAGTTGCACGTGTGGCATCGGCAGAGTATATGCCGGTCCCTAGACCGGCATCAGTTCTTTGCCCTGCAGCCAGGCCAAACATGCGTTTACGTTCAACATCCGAACGTATACGAACCGCGCCAAGCTCCTGCGCGAAAGTTCTTGCCAGTGTTGATTTACCGGATCCTGCCAGTCCATGTGTAATATACAGGGCAGCAGGAGGCGGCCGGGTATAATTCAGGGCCAGATCAACATAGCTTTGATAATCACCTGTCACTGAGTGAGTATGGTGCTGAGTGATCGATTCTCCGCTCGATGTTAACAAATCGATTTTTGCACGCACCAGCGCGCGGTAAACCAGATAAAAAGGCAGGATTGAAAGACCATCATAGTCGCCGGTTACCGTCAGGTACTGATCCAGGAAGCTGTTGGCCATTGCCGGCTCATCCTTGTCGGACAAATCCATCATCAGGAAAGCAATTTCACTCATCACGTCAATCCAGCGTAACTCGTTATTAAATTCAATACCGTCAAATACAACCAGCTCACCATCGATAAGGGCTATATTCCCCAGGTGCAGGTCACCATGGCATTCGCGTATGAATGCCCGCCGTTTTCGCAGATCCAGCATCTCTTCAAGATTACTATATCGTTCGAGGGTCCACTCCTGCAGTCGGTGCAGCTGCTCAAGCTGCATATTTGTCTGAAGAAACGGCCGAATCTGCTGAAAGTTCTGCTCAACCCAGCGGTAAATCTGTTCGGGATTCCCATAGGTTAATTCTCTGCCGGCTGATTCAATCTGCTGGTGAAAAACTGCAACGGTAGTGGCCAGTGAATCGATTTGTTGATAACTGATTTCTTTTTGTTTAACCAGGTTACTCAATAAATTCCGCTGTTCAAACTGCTTCATTTTCACCATATATTCAATGGCCGGGCCGGTTCCGCCGATTACGGGCTGTTCGACACTACCGGTAATCGCACAAACGTCAAGATACAAATTCGGTGCCAGTCGTCGATTCAGACGCAGTTCCTCATAACAGTAATAACAGCGTTTCTCAAGAGAGGTAAAATTCACAAATTCGAAATCTACCGGTTTCTTGATTTTATAGGCGTATTCCCCGGTTAATAATATCCAGGAGATATGTGTTTCCACTATTTCAAAACCACTTACCCGGTGATTATACAGGTTTATGTTTTGCAGATTCTTTATTAAGTCACAATCCATCTTGAGTTTAGCTGTCTGGATATCACAACCAGGTCGTTATCTCCAGCCTGTTCCGTCAATTACCTTATATCTACGATATATCCTTTTCAAAGATTATGCAGATGAAGCAAAATTCATCCAGAGAAATGCGCTCAGCTTTACCTCCTGTAAGTTAACAAATCGCCTATCTGAAATAATACCCATTTTGTGATGCCGGTGTTTTGATTTAGATCAAATGTATAGAGGAGAAATTTACTTTCGGCTGGATTTAACTGATAAAAAAGGATCAGCGAGGATGAACAAGCGTCTTTAATCTGCTTTAAGATGGCAGACCAAAGAGACAAAATTATTACATTAATACTATAATTTAATTGACTACAATCAATTATTGCATCAGCCGAATCGATCTGGCTCACCATTCGGCATGATTTAAACTTGGGGATTTGAACACGCCGTACAGTCTAAAAATAATATCTGTAAATCAGGGTTAGACTGTCTGGTAAATGACCAAATTCAGAGGTTAATTTTTTTTGCCGATCCAGTCCGGTGCCAGACGTATGTTGCAGTGAAAATACAAATTCTGATTCATCGCTGACCGAATAAACAAGATTGAACTGATGTAATGCTGAGAACTCATGATGGCCGCTGCTGTTCTTCAGCGGGCTGATCAATAACGAATAATTAGCGTTTAATAAGGGTGTCATATCACGGTTTAAGGATATACCCAATATTTGCTGACTAAAATGCTGTTTCAGCCCATGGAGTTCAAAAAGTTCGATCGGGCTAGTGAGAAGTGAAGATTCATGTCTGACACCGAGCGTGTTGTTATACCATTCAGCAGTTATCAAAGTACCGTTATTGAACTGGTAATCGACACCTGCAATCCAGAACCATTCATTATCTTTGCTATCCGACAGATCGTAATAAACACCTTCAATACGCCAGCCAGCACCCCTCAAGTCACTCTCAAACGAAGTACCATAAACGCTGTTTTCTAGAACCCGGCCTGCAAGCAGGGCCAACTCAGAATTCTGCCCGGCCTGGCGTCGATAATATAGCGCACCGCTGTTTTTGATCTTGTCCCTGTCATTCGGTGCAAATGCATACACCGCTTCCAGCGAGGAAAAAGCAGATGGGAACCAGTCAACAATCACAGTGTCAATACCCGGTTTATACTCTGTGTCCAGATCTGTTGGTGCAAATGCCCCGAACACATTCATTGGCTGCCAGAAACGGCCACTGCCCCAGTCAACTGGTTGGCGGCCTATGCCTAAATTGAGATTACCTTTGTCGATCCTGAAATAGGCCTGATCAACTTCGTAGCCGATTCGGGTACGGCTACTCCGATCACGCTCACCCCTCCAATGGTGTGACAAGTCATAATAGCGAAATAAATCACTCGAATGCTTCGTACTGAAAGGCAGTCCCTTGAGATGCAGGCGTTTAGTATCAAGATGAAATGACCATAGTGAATCACCGGCTGAATCTTCCAGCATCAGTCTGAAACTCTGCTGGTCTGCGTTTAATATATCGATATCGTTTTCGTATCCAATCTCACCCTGGTCTGCTTTTGCTGCAATACCAGACACCGAGGCACGGCCGTTGACCTGGACAGCGCAAACGCAATTCGACACCAGAAACAGCGCCAGCGATAAATACCTGTAAATCATTTGCCGTTAATCAGGCTTGCGCTGTTCGTCGCTGACGATTTGACCATCACGAAGTGTGATTATTCGCCTGGCGCGCTGCATTACCCGAACATCATGAGTCGAGAAAATAAATGTTGTTTTTTCCTCCATACACAAGCGGTACATGATATCCAGCAAAGCGGTTGCATTTTCTGAATCAAGATTGGCAGTAGGCTCATCTGCGAGCACCAGGCGGGGTCCGGCAGCAAGCGCGCGGGCGACCGCCACACGCTGCTGCTGGCCGCCACTCATTGACGCGGGTCGTTTATGCATTTCATTCTCAAGCCCCACTAATTTCAAATAGTGTTCGACACGCTCGTGAATTTCATCTTCAGGCCTGCCCTGAATGACCAT
>JAHEKD010000487.1 GCA_024638545.1 Gammaproteobacteria bacterium | reverse complement strand
TGTAGCGGGTAGCGGTGCCCTTAGACTGCTCATGTTTGCAGTCAATATAAACAGCAGTGTGTCTTTGTGTTTTGAATTTTACGGCTGCACTGGCGCCTGGCGGTATTGCTGCAGCTGCGCTCGCAGCCGATATTGCTTTAAGCAGCCTTCTACGATTAATGTTCGGCATTGGATTTTCCCATAGAACTTAAACTGTAATTGTTGCCCATCCAAGATGACGTTAGCCTGAACATCATGATTCATAATGTATTGTATGTTAGTCTCAAAAGCGGAGAATTTCATCACCCTGACGCAACTTACGATAAATAAATGGTTGCAAGCGTGTTAAATCATTACTAAACTCGGGATCTATGGAGACAGATTTTCAGCACTCACTAAACGCCGTAAGTGATCTCACACTGGCTCTGCTTCTGCTGCGCCCGTAGGCGCTAATTCTTTATACATAAACCTCCCCCTAACGACTACATTTAGCTGGTTTACGTTTCCAGGGCACTCAACCCCCAGAAAAAGCTGAAAAACTTAACTTAGAAAATAAACAGGTATAAAGAGGATCAAGACAATGGATAAGCATTTGCGAATTTTCGATACAACATTGCGAGACGGTGAACAGAGTCCGGGCGCGTCCATGACAACAGCGGAAAAGGTTCGCATTGCAAAACTGCTGGAAAAAATGAAAGTCGACATTATAGAGGCCGGATTTGCAGCAGCGAGTCCGGGTGACTATGATGCCGTATCCCAGGTTGCCGCCGCCATCGTGGACAGCACAGTTTGTTCACTTGCAAGGGCGATTGAAACTGATATTCATAAGGCCGGCGAGTCAATACGCAAAGCGAATTCGGGTCGTATTCACACCTTTCTGGCGACATCCGCTATTCATATGGAGTCAAAATTATGCATGACGCCTGATGAAGTGGTGGAGAATGCAACCAGGGCGGTCAAGCTTGCACGTCAATATACGGATAATGTTGAATTCTCACCCGAGGATGCCGGACGTTCGGATCCGGAATTTTTATGCCGGGTAATAGAGGCAACCATCAGCGCAGGGGCGACGACAATTAATATTCCAGATACAGTTGGATACACACTGCCTGAACAGTTCGGCGGGTTATTCAAATATTTAATCGAAAATATTCCAAACTCCGATAAAGCCATATTCTCTGCTCATACTCATAATGATCTCGGGCTGGCTGTGGCAAATGCCCTGGCAGCCGTAAAAAATGGCGCCAGACAGGTCGAATGTACAATTAATGGCCTGGGAGAACGTGCTGGAAATGCATCCCTTGAAGAAGTGGTCATGGCGGTTAGAACCCGTAATGACCAATTTGAATGCGACACGAGAATCGACACCACGCAGATTGTACCCATCAGCCGCCTGGTTTCAACAATCACCGGTTTTCCGGTGCAGCCCAATAAGGCGATTGTCGGTGCCAACGCTTTTGCGCACGAGGCTGGAATCCATCAGGATGGCATGCTGAAAAATCCCGAGACTTACGAAATAATGCGCGCAGAAGACGTTGGCTGGAACGCCAACCGGATGGTGCTCGGCAAACATTCAGGCCGTAATGCATTTGCGGCCCGTCTGAAAGAGTTGGGTGTTGATTTTGATACTCAGGAAGAGTTGAATCAAACTTTTAAGAAATTCAAGGAGCTTGCTGATAAAAAGCACGAGATCTTCGATGAGGATTTGCATGCGCTGGTCAGCGATACGGCATTTCTGCAGGCAGATGAACGTCTCAAATTAATTTCAATGAGTTCCAGTAGCGCAACTGGAGAGATCCCCTCTGCTACAGTTACTGTGAGCCTGGACGGTGAGGAGCATACAGAAACATCATCCGGTTCCGGCCAGGTTGATGCCGCATTCAAGGCGATCGAAATGGTGACTCAGCATAATGCAGAGTTGGTCCTGTACTCCGTCAACAGCATCACCAGCGGTACTGATGCACAGGGCGAGGTAACAGTTCGACTGGAAAAAGAAGGACGCGTGGTAAACGGACATGGCGCCGATGTCGATATCGTTATTGCCTCGGCCAAGGCCTATGTTAATGCCATCAATAATTTGGTCAGTCCGGTGAAAAAGCATCCTCAATTAAGCAGGGCTGTTTGACACCTGCATTATCTTAAACTGGCAATAATATTGAACCTCACCCTACGCCGCCTGCCGGAGTATACGCATGGCCATGCTGCGCGATTGCAATCCCACCTGAATGGGTCAGGCTGAAGGCGGCCGGGATAACCTAAGTGCACAACTCCCGGCAACGATTCCTTGTCAGGCTTAATAATGCCGATGTCGTTTTGTCTGGCAAAGAGGTTTTGCATAATATCAACTGGTGTATTGCCAAAGACCAGCATTGGCGCCTTGACGGTCCAAACGGTGCGGGCAAGACGACGCTGCTAAAAACAGTTGCGGGGTTGATATGGCCGGTTGCAAAAACGCCGCGTTCAAGAGTTTACTGTATCAACGGCAGGATCAGTCATTTTTTGACCGATGTTAAACAGCGAATCGGTTATGCCAGCGACAGCATGCAGGACGAATATGTCAGGGGCATGCGAAATCTGGATTGCCGCGAAGTTATTGCCAGTGGGTTTAGGCAAAACATAATGGTATATGATGAACTAACGGTATTACAGCAGCACTCACTCGATCAGGTGTGCAATAGCCTGGAATTGGACTGGCCGCTGTTGGCGTCCCCGTTTCTGTCAATTTCGCACGGACAAAAATCAGCGGTCCTGTTTGCCAGGGCCATTGTTCATCAACCGCGATTACTGGTTCTCGATGAGACCTTCAATGGCGTAGATCAGCATAGGTTCAGGCTGATGATTCAGATGCTGAATGAATTTAAGGATCAGGGCGGGCAGATAATTTTATCCTGGCATGAGCACGGCATTCCAGAGGTGGAAGAATTGTTCACAGATAGGTTGCGGCTGGAAAATGGCCGCATAACGACACTTACCGAAACCCCGCATTCCTTATATCATCGAACCGCAACAGAACCGCGGGTTTATGATCCAGGTGAAAAGCGCCCCGGCGATGATAAGATTCTGATCGCGC
>JAHEKD010000486.1 GCA_024638545.1 Gammaproteobacteria bacterium | reverse complement strand
GTTCTTGAAGAACAGCTTAAAGGGGCCATGTTTGGGATTACCGTCTTCATCGATTCCTGGGATGTCTTTCATTGGATCTCGCTCCTGGTTGGCACATCTGTTGGGGTCGAGAGGCCTGTTGATGGTGGCGATTGACTGAAGTCGCGCTCCAGCCTACTTGTTCGTGTGGCGTCGGTGAATTGCTTGTCGACCGACAAACGGAGCGCAAAGTCACCGCGTGGAATCGGGAATGCGCACTCTTTAATGCAACAATAGGCAATTTACTGGGGATTGTAATAACGCCGCTTTTAATTTTTTTTCTGCTTAGGGAAAGTGTTGAAATTGATGTGGTGCAAGCAACAAAAAAATTATTATTACTGGTTTTATTGCCTTTTTTTATCGGTCAGGTTATGCACAGCAGGTTTGCAGTGGCGATCAATCCGGTTTTTTCAAAATTAGCGGGCAGCTGGTGTATGCTTGGAATCATGTTGATTGCCTTCATCAACGCGTTTCAAAATGACATAGATCTGGCGCTATTTGACATCATCACCATTCTATTACTATGTCTGGTATTACACATGATGATGCTCGGTTTCGTCTGGTACACAAGCGGTAAACTCAGTTTTGTTTTCAGCCTTGCCGATCGCAAATGCTTAACCATAACGGCCACCCAAAAAACGGTTGCACTTGGGCTGCCCGTCACTGCCATTTTATTTGCAGAAAACCCGAATCTTGCCCTCATCAGCTTACCCATTATTGCGTACCATACCATACAGTTATTTATCGACGGAATCATTGTAGAATTTATGGCACAAATGAAATAGAGCGCTTCAACAAACATCACTTGTAAATCACCGCTATGCCTCTGCTAGAATTTATTCAATTGAAGCTACGATATTAATTTATATTAATTTTCGGATATGATAAAGTGATGTCAGATTCGAATTATGAATCCGCAACACGAAAAAACAATGGAGGAACACACATGAGTAATGTATTAATCCACCCATCAGTCGACAACGGTTTCAGTGCTGGTAGTGAAGGTTTTTCCGGCGGCACACTGCACTGTAAGTGTGCTGACAACAAAGTCGAAGTGACTGTTTCATCGCAATGTGCTCATAATCATGTCTGCGGCTGTACAAAATGCTGGAAGCCTGAAGGCGCACTGTTTTCACAAATTGCCGTGGCCCCGCGAGAAGCGGTTAGTGTAACCGCTAACGCCGATAAGCTCGAAATAGTCGATGAGACTGCAGCGATTCAGCGTCATGCCTGTAGAGAGTGCGGCACACATATGTACGGCCGAATAGAAAATGCAGATCATCCGCTATACGGATTTGACTTTTTTCACACAGAACTCTCAGATGACGCGGGTTGGGCCGGCCCTGAGTTTGCAGCTTTCGTATCGTCGATCATTGAATCAGGAGCCGATCCGGCCAACATGGATGCTGTCAGATCACGCCTGAGGGAGCTTGGACTTGAGCCCTACGATTGCCTGTCACCACCACTGATGGATGCAATTGCCACGCATGCTGCAAAACAGGCTCAAGCCTAGGTTAAATAAACACTGATTTTTCAAGGGGCTTGTGCCCTCTTATTAAAGTGCCAAATGCGCGTCATCGGGCTTTACTAGAAAACCCCGGTGACGCAATATTGTAAACAAACGGTTTTTTAAATTCAGGATAATCACATGAAATACTTCTTCACACCTTTTATAGTATTCGCTTTAATCACTCACAATGTCTATTCCCAGACAGCGCTTGAAACACTTGGTCAATTTAAAACAACTGGCGTCACAGACTTCTCGGTTGTTGAACAAGGCGGCGAAAAGGCTGCCGCAATCAGCAAAACGCTTGAACGCATCAAGCTGCCCAAAGGCTTCAAGATCGGCCTCTACGCGATTGTACCGGATGCACGGCATATGGCTGTTGGCCCGCAGGGTATTGTCGTTTTTGTTGGCACCCGTAAAACGGAAGTCTGGTCTGTCACCGACCGCGACAAAAACAGAGTAGCCGATGAAGTAAAAAATTTCGCGCCATCACTACCCAAGGCAATTCCGAACGGACCGTGCTTTACCAAAGACGGCTTTTTAATCATTGCCGAGCAAAATCGTGTTCTTAACTACCCTGCTGCTGGATTTTTCTATGAGAGTCCGGATGTTGTGGCTGTCCCCATTGCCGCACAGGGTGAATTAATCCCACCTGACGAGGAGAGTTACAATCATACAGCGCGTGTTTGCAGGATCGGTCCCGATGGCAAGCTATACATATCTCTTGGCCAGCCTTTTAACGTCAGTCCGGCAGAGAAACTTGACCTGTACAGGCAAACCGGCATCGGCGGCATCATCAGAATGAACCTCGATGGAACAAACAGAGAGGTCTATACCTATGGTGTTCGAAACTCTGTTGGCATGGACTTTCATCCTGAAACAGGTGAACTCTGGTGGACGGACAACCAGGTCGACGGCATGGGTGATAATACACCACCGGGAGAACTCAACCGCCAGACCGAAGCGGGCCAGCATTTTGGACATCCGTGGTTTGGCGGCGGTCAGGTCAGAACCAGTGAATACAAGGATGAAACACCTCCTGAAGGTATCGTTCATCCCGCCGTTGAAACCGAGGCGCATGCTGCTGACCTGGGGATGACTTTCTATACCGGTCAGATGTTCCCGGAAGAGTATAAAAACGGTATTTTTTCAGCACAACATGGATCATGGAATCGTACGACGCCAATAGGCGCGCGCGTCATGTTTACCTCAATAGATGAAGAAGGAAAAGCTACCATGCGGCCTTTTGCAGAAGGCTGGATTGATGAAAATGATGAATATCTCGGCCGACCGGTTGACGTCGCTCAACTTCGAGATGGTTCAATATTAGTTTCTGACGATCTTGCCGGCGCCATCTATCGCATCTGGTATGAACCTGAATCTGAAGGTTGATCAGTTTGTAAAATGTCTGGGCTGGTGTATGCTGGTCCAGACTCTCAACTCTGGCTATGCCTGCGCAGATGGCGATATCGAACAAGGTAAAAAATTATCACGTCAATGCCAAACCTGCCACGGCAGCCACGGA
>JAHEKD010000485.1:1885-3058 GCA_024638545.1 Gammaproteobacteria bacterium | reverse complement strand
ATAAAGCTTATCCCGGATTTCTCAGCAGGCAAACCGATTCCTGCGACCCGTATTAGCAATTTAAAAACATAACAAGCCGTTATGATGGATGCACACTTAAGTTTAAAAATCATCGTAATTTTGAAATCACTTCAATACGGTTATTGACCGGTATTAAAAGTTACCAGTCACATGCTATGAAAATCATCTCAATCTGCTGGTGCTTATTTCACCAGCTTCAGATGCGCTACGGAAGATGATTGTTCTGAATTTTCGGCACGCTGATCTGAGTCAGGTTCTTTCCTGGTGTTCTCAGGTGGTGGCTGCCCGTTATCCTGAAAAAATATGCCCTGGCCATTTTCTCGAGCATATATTGCCAAAACTGCCTCTACAGGCACCTCAATTTGCACTGCCTTTCCCGAAAATCTTGCTGAGAAACTGATGGTTTCATTACCCATCTGGAGATCTTTAACTGCATTAATGTGGATATTAAAAACGATATGACCGTCTTTAACGTGGGTCTTGGGGACTAGTACACCACTGACTGAGTCGGTTACCAGGATTTGTGGTGTTAATTGATTATCCATCGCCCATTCATGAATAGCGCGGACCAGATAGGGTTTGGTTGTCGTCACTTAAAATCAGGCGTTCAAGGCCTTCTCTGCTGCGCTCAGGCTATTGCGAAAACTTTCCATCGAAAACATTCTTTCTGCATATGCAAGCATTGGTTTTGCTTGTTTTGGAGGAAGCTTTATTCCATGCGTGTACAATCGCCATAGAAATGGCGCCATATAAAAATCAACCAGGCTGACATCATTACTAAGCAAATAATCCTGCTCTGATAACACCGGGCTGATTGAAACCAGGCCGTCCCTGATATCTTTTTTAGTTTCGGCGTCGAGTTCATCAATTTCACCGTTATCATAGGCATAGAGTTTGTTCAGCCAGTCGCGAGTTAATCGATAGATCATTAATCGTGCTCGACCTCGCATTACTGGATCAACCGGCAGTAATGGCGGGTGGGGTAGACGCTCATCCAGGTATTCCGCAATAATATCAGCGCCGTATATTACAAAATCACGATCTACGAGTATCGGCACTTCGCCATAAGGATTTAATTCCGCAAGCTCAGCGATGTTGAAATGTTCATCAACGTAGCGAATTTCGCTTTCTGCATCTTTTGCCAGCATGATG
>JAHEKD010000485.1:0-1875 GCA_024638545.1 Gammaproteobacteria bacterium | reverse complement strand
GGCAAATATGACTTTGCAAGTTATTCGTGCCTGAGTACAAACTCATTGCACGTTTTATTGTAATATGATTGTCCAAGTAGAAACTCCAGATTTAAGACCAACAAAAAACTACCACAGTTAAATACTGCGGTAGTTTTTAAATTTGAATCACGGCTAATTAATGAACATCCCGCCAGTATTCTTTCTTCATTAAATAGCAGGGAATGAGTAATATGAATAAAAATAGCAAAACGAATACACCGATCTTGTATCGCACCAGTACAGCGGGTTCGCCCAGATAGACCAGAAAGTTGACCAGGTCGGTAATTGTCAGGTCAAACTCCTCCGGCGTTTGCTGGCCGGTGCCTTCGTCTATTTCAAAATGACTGAAGACTTTCTCATCACCATGAGTTTCGTAAATGGCTCTTTGGTTTCCCTGCAGCTCAAACAAGACATTAGGCATTGCCACATTCTCGAAGACGGTGTTATTCCAGCCGCTTGGGGACTTGTTATCAATGTAGAAGCTCTTCATGTAAGTATAGAGCCAGTCCGGATCTCTTGAACGTGCGATAAGACTTAAGTCAGGCGGCGTCACCCCAAACCATTTTTGAGCATCTTTTGCCGGCATCGTTGATACCATTAAATCGCCGATTTTATCGCCTGCAAACATCAGGTTTTTTTTGATGTTCTCATCGCTGATCCCAAGATCACGGCCGACTCGATTATAGCGTGAATACGCCGCGCTATGACAGGAAAGACAGTAGTTTGAGAACAGCGTTGCGCCACGCTGCAGCGATGCTTTATCACGTAAATTTACGTAGACCTCTTCCAGATCCACGGATTCGCTGGCCGTGAAGCCGACAGCCGGTACCAGCAGAGCCATAAACAGAATTACATGTTTTCTCATGATTAATGCCCTCCCTTGGTGTAGGTGACACGATCCGGAACCGGTTTTGTTGGGTCCAGCTTCGAGTATATCGGCATGAGGACAAAGAATAAAAAGTAAATCCAGGTGCATATCTGCGCCCATCTGGTATTGTCAAGCCAGAATAAATCAGTATCGGCCGGTGCTTTAAAACCGAGATAAGCCAGAATAAAAAATGAAATGATAAACAGGGTCAGCGCGGTTTTGTAAATCCAGCCTTTGTAGCGAATGGATCTGACCTTGGAACGATCAAGCCACGGCAACAGAAAGATCACGACAATTGCCATTGCCATACCTATTACGCCCCAGAGTTTGGCGCCGCCCGGTAACCAGTCAGCAGTGAATGCGCGCAGCACAGAGTAAAATGGCGTGAAGTACCATAACGGTACGATATGCGGTGGTGTCTGCAGGGAATTTGCCGGCGTGAAATTATCCTTTTCGAGAAATATTCCGAAAAAAGTCGGTGCGAAAAAGACTATCCCCAGAAATATGATCATAAAGACAATAACGCCGACGATGTCCTTGACGGTGTAATAGGGATGAAAAGCAATACCGTCCAGCGGGATACCGTTCTCATCTTTGTGCTTCTTGATATCTATTCCATCCGGGTTATTGGAACCCACCTGATGCAGGGCAACAATATGCAGAAAAACCAGCGCCACCAGTATTAGTGGCATCAAGATAACGTGGAATGCAAAAAACCGGTTCAGGGTTGCGTCTGAGATTACAAAATCACCGCGAATCAACTCCGTTAAGCCCTCTCCGATAACCGGGATGGCGCCGAATAACGAGATGATAACCTGTGCACCCCAGTAAGACATATTTCCCCAGGGTAACAGGTAGCCCATGAAGGCTTCGGCCATCAGCGCCACGAAAATGATACAGCCGATAATCCAGATCAGTTCGCGCGGGCCTCGATAAGAGCCGTAAATCAGGGCACGGAACATGTGCAGGTAGACAACTACAAAAAA
>JAHEKD010000022.1 GCA_024638545.1 Gammaproteobacteria bacterium | reverse complement strand
CTGTTGCCTTCCGGGGAGGGCGATTATGAGGATATCGGCGAATCCTGGCGGATGGCTAAAATACTCGGCAACAAGCGCATACCCAACCGCGTCGATTCCTGGGGAGCCGGTTATAAGCACGATTGGGAAACCTGGCGCGAAATGCTGCCTAAATACCTGGCCGAGTACAGCTGACCTATTGTGTCCCCAGAATATCGTAGAATAATGCAGGAATAGTACACTCATCGATCAACAGGAACGAGTGCCGTGCCCAAAAAGTTTTTAAAAATCTGCCTGGCAAGTTCAGAGCTTGCACCGCTGGCAAAAACCGGCGGGCTTGCCGACGTGTGTGCCGCACTGTCAGTGTACCTTGACAAAAAGGGACACGACGTTCGTGTGCTGATTCCGCTGTATTCATCGATAGACACAACAGCGCTGGAATTCGCCCCAAACCGGGCCCTTAAGAACCTGACAATCGAAATTGGCAATCATAATTTACGGTATTCGATAGAGAGCGCGGTTTTACCAGCTACATCGCTGAAAATTTACTTTTTAAACTGCCCCGAACTGTATGATCGGCCGGGCATCTACACCAGTGGACCGGATGAACACCTGCGCTTTATCATGCTGTCACGAGCAGCCATTGAAATGTGCCAGCAGATGGGCTTTGCGCCGGATATTTTCCACTGTCATGACTGGCACACCGCGCTCGTGCCCCTTTACCTGCAAAACCACTATGCCTGGGACAGGCTGTTTGAAAAGACAAAGTCAGTGTTAACGATCCATAACATCGCCTATCAGGGAATATTCGACTCGCGCATACTTCATGATATGGGAATGCGGAGCCTGCCACAAAAACTTTACCAGGAAGACCTGGCGCTGAATCACGTCAACTTTCTTAAAACCGGCGTGCTCTATGCGGACCTGCTCACGACCGTCAGTCCAACCTATGCCAGGGAAATTCTGGAGCCGACCTACGGTATGGGGCTGCAGGACCTTTTGCGGCAACGGCAGCAGTCGCTGGTGGGCATCCTTAACGGCGTGGATACCGATGAATGGAATCCGCGGGATGATGCGCTCATCCCGTTTCATTACGATGCGCGCGCGATCTCAGGAAAAAAGAAAAACAAACAGGCCCTGATGGCCGAACTTGAACTCGACAGCCGTAATGATGTGCCCCTGATAGGCATCGTGAGTCGGCTGACTGCACAAAAAGGCATTGAACTTATACAGGCGGTAGTGCCGCGACTAATACAGCAGCGGCGATTCGCACTCGCTGTGCTGGGTAGCGGTGAACCGCGCTATGAACAGTTTTTCAGCACGCTACAGCATCGTCATCGTGATCGCGTCTGTTATTATCGCGGGTTCAGTAACAAACTGGCACACATGATCGAGGCCGGCAGCGATATTTTTCTGATGCCTTCGCGCTTCGAACCCTGCGGCCTCAACCAGATGTACAGTTTGCGCTACGGTACAGTGCCGGTTGTGCGACGTACGGGCGGTCTGGCGGATTCGGTACAGCTTTTCGATCCTGAGAGCGGAAAAGGCACCGGAATCGTTTTCGACGACTTTGACAACAACGCACTGGAATGGGGGCTCAACACTGTACTGGATTTGTACCGGGATAAAAAGCGCTGGCGCAGACTGTTACGAAACGGCATGGCCATGGACTATTCCTGGAATCGACAGGGTCAACTCTATGTAAACCTTTTTCGTCAAATACTCGACGAAGGCAGGTAGCGGCTGGCCTCCAGATAGTCACAGCCGGAGCAGCAATATTTGTGAAAGACTATAAATATTCCTTCGAGGAATGTATATTGGCCTTAACACACAAAATCAGTTGTAACCTACGGCCTGAACCTGGAATGCAGTTATGAATATTATTTTTATCGAACCTTCCTTTCCTTACAACCAGAGGGAATTTGTGCGTGGATTGCATAATATGGGCGCAAACGTTATAGGTGTGGGCGAACGCCCCCGGGAATCCTTTTCAGATGAATTAAAGTCGTACCTGAACGCATATGTACAGGTGCGCTCAGTCGTTGATGAACCGACACTGCAAAAAGCCGTGCAGCAGATTCAAAATGAGGTCTGGGTGGATCGTCTGGAAGCGACGGTGGAAGCACACATCATGGCCGCCGCCCGCGTCCGCGAGGCCACCGGAATTCCGGGCACATCTGTGCGTAGCGCTTACTTATGCCGTGACAAGCCGGCAATGAAAGCGGAATTGCGCAAGGCGGGTATTCCCTGTGCGATGTCGACCCGTGCAGATCAACCCGCCATCGCACGGGAATTTGCAAAACAGGTTGGCTATCCCTTGATCATCAAGCCACCTGACGGGGCCGGTGCCGCCGGAACCTGGAAGGTCAGCAGTGCGTCAGAACTTGAGAACGTTATTGTGCAGGCCGGCATTGCCGATGGCGTGGAGGTTGCAATCGAGGAATTCATAGAGGGTCACGAGGGTTACCTGGATACCATTACGATTAATGGTGAAGTCGTCCATGAATTTATCACGCATTATTATCCGAATGTGCTCGAAGCGATGCGTGAGCGGTGGATTTCACCACAAATGGTCACAACCAACCGGATTGAGGCCGAGGGATACCGGGAAGTCAGGCAAATGGCGCGCGATGTGAACCGTCTGCTTGGCATCGGCACTTCGGCTACACATATGGAGTGGTTCGCCGGACCCAAGGGACTGAAATTCTCCGAGATAGGTTGTCGACCGCCCGGTGTCGGTCAGTGGGATGTTTATAACGCGGCCAATGAATTTGATATCTATACCGAATGGGCTTGTGCGCTCATGCACGGACGCCCGAATGCTGCCCCATCACGTCGCTATTCTGCTGGCATGATTGCGCTGCGACCAGATCGTGACGGGCACATAACGGGTTATACCGGACTCGAGGCGATTCAGGATAACTACGCCGATTGCATCGTGGCTTCGCATTTGCCCGGTGTCGGCACGCCGACGCAACCGGTCGAGGCCGGCTACATGGCAAACGCCTGGATGCGGGTCAGACATCCGGATTACGATCACTTGAGGCATATTATGAATTCAATCGGCGAGACGGTGAAGGTTTACGCGAGTTGAGAGCATGGGCCGAGCCGAAATCTCTAACACAGACCAGCCAGACTGTTTCACCGCTGGCAGCCGATAGTCCGCTTTGGCCATGAAATCAGTTCTTGGATTCTGATTCATATATCTTGAATTTGTGGGCAAATGTATGTACATATGCGTTCACATATGGATTGGTATGATATTCAAACCTGCTCTCAGGCTCTCCCTGGTATGGGCGTAAAAGGCATAGCCAGGTGATTTCAAAAACCTATCATTTCGATTTCAATCATCCTGTAGACAAGCTATGGGCCATCGTTTCAGACACACCGAGGTGGGGTGAAGCGTCGGGCCTGCCAAAGTACGTGGTCAGTGAGCAACCGCAGTCAGATGGCACGATTAAAGTCATTGGAAAACTCGAATTTGCCGGCATGACCATCACCTGGGAAGAGCTCCCTGTCAACTGGATTGCCAAACGCTGGTTCGAGCAGAAGCGTGTATTTAGAGAAGGGCCGATGGTTACGATGACTACCATCGCCAGCCTCGAAGACCGTGGTGAAACCAGCGCTCTTGAGCTGGAGCTGATATTGAACACCCGCAACCTGGTCGGCACTTTTCTCGCAAAACGCATGGTGGCGGCACTTGAGGACAAAGTCCGGGTTCTGCTGGACAATGCCGACCGTCTTATCAGGGCCGAGCAACCTGACCTGTTTGTGTCCAGCTATCGGGCGCCGGAGACGGTGCTGCAGCGCGCCGCGAACCTCAGGGCCAGGATTGAGGCCACACCCTATGCTCATGGCCTGGCAGGCAAGCTGGTGGACTATATTAATCACGCCCAGGAGGTCGATCTGTGGGCGATGCGCCCGATCGCGCTTGCCCGGCGCTGGGGCGCCGACACCCGCAGTGCAATTGAGCTGTTCCTGCAGTCAGTGCGCTCTGGTTTGCTTGAATCACGTTGGGACATACTCTGCCCGCGCTGCCGCGTTTCCAAAACATCCGTACCGAATATCGGTGAGCTGCCTCAAGGTGTTCATTGCGATGCCTGTAATATCGATTTCCAGTCAGATTTTGCCAGTAACGTTGAGCTCACCTTCAGCCCGAGCCCGTCGATTCGCTTGGTCGGAGATGGACATTATTGCCGCTCCGGTCCGGGCGTAACGCCGCATATCAAGGGCCAGTGTTCACTGGCACCTGGCGCGAGCCGCTCGCTGCCGCTGACGCTGGGTCACGGGGATTACCGGGTGCGCACGCTGGAGGCCGGTGACGAACTCGAGCTAACCTGGCAGCAGGAGAGCTTTCCGGAAATTCAAATCGACGATGAGTCGATAAACATTGCCGGCAACTCACCGCCCGGTGAAATTCATATGGTCAATCATGGCAGCGTACGGCGCACCATCGTGATCGAGGAACAGAGCTGGTTGCGAGAGGTGCTCACCGCTGAGCAGGTCACTACCCTGCAGGCATTTCGCGATCTGTTTTCAGATCAGGTACTGCGCCCGGGCGACGAGGTCAGTATTCGAAATATCAGCTTTATGTTTACCGACCTGGTAGGCTCTTCAGCGCTTTTCTCGCAGGCGGGCGATGCCGAGGCTTATCACCTGGTGAGGGAGCATTTTGCCGAACTGGGAGAAATCGTGCGCCGCCATGAGGGCAATATTGTCAAGACTTCGGGTGATGGTGTGCATGCCGCTTTTCTGTCACCAGAGGATGCGCTGAAAGCCTCCATCGAAATCCAGCAGGCGATGACCTCTTTTAACCGGCGGCACGATTCGGAAACAGCTTCAATTCGCATCGGCCTTCATACCGGCAGCAGCATTGCCGTCACCCTCAACGGTCGTTTCGACTATTATGGTCGCGCAGTTAACCTGGCGGCACGACTTGAGAGCCTGGGCTCAGACGGTGAAATCACCATGTCACAGGCATTCGCCAGCGATCCGGCCGTCGCTGAGATGCTTGCCGGCTACGAAAGGCGCGAGGACGCACGCGTGCTGAAAGGGTTCCCCGAAACCGTCGAAATTGTGCAGATAAAACCCTAGCCCGCATTTCTCACCACCCTGCTACTGCGACGGTCCCTTGCCACGCCCTGTAACCGTCTCGCCACGAAGTCCGGTGAGAAATGCGTATATGGCTAGTAACACTTAAATCATGATGGGTGACTGAAGCACTTTATCAATAAGTAGTTCATATACATAAATTCGGATGCACATTCTAAACACGGTTAACATATTTATTTAGGGGGGCCATGTAGGATCACTATGGCCTATTGACTTCTTTCGACTTATGGGCGACCCCCATTTTAGTTGTAATTTGACCATAGTCAAAACATTGTCCGAAGAAATTGATTATCATGAATTTGAACTTTTAGAACATGGGTAGCCGGATAGTAGAGTTATGTTTAATCTTTAAAAAACATAAAGAGACAGCCTGCCGGATGTATCACATGCAAAACTTTATTAGGAGGATAAAATGTCAGATACTTTCAAATTTTGGACACACGGCGTTTCTGTAATTCCGGAATACACAAAACAGTATACGGGTCATGATAACGGTCTTTTCATGCGGCGTGCCGGATGGGGCGCGCTAGTCAGGCAAAATGCAAACACCGAGAACTGGTTTCACTTCGCAATCCCGTCGGCTACAATGCTAGATGATGACAGGGTGAGTCACTACCGGGCCTGGCTGCGTGTCAAGGTCAATCATTATGCCGTTATCGACAATATCCAGATCCGTGAGGCGACCGGACCGTCCATTGAAAGCCCCGTCATATACAACACCCATGATCAGGACGCCGGTTTTTCAATTTCTGATCAACAGGGGGAGTTTAGCTTCGAGCTGCATCACAGCAGCTGCACGGGTCCTCTGCTGATGTGTGTACACGCTATTTTTAATGAAGACGCGGGCGAGATTCTGTTTGTTGCAGCAGGGGGTTGGTTCGAAGAACGGACCTAAGCGCTGAAATGCGTCTTGTCCGATCCAGCTGAAGGGGTCGAAGACAATTGATTCCCCTTTGGTAGGATTTCATTATATTATCACCGTGTAGTGAACTACTTCATAGAAAGATTATTCAGATTTTCCTATACTTTCATGACGGGGCTATGGTCCTGTGAAACAATTAACCAAAATAATAGAGAGATTAAGATGAACAAGTATAAAAATAAAATATTTGCCGGGAAAATAGTTGCACTGCTTACCGTATGTTATTCGCTCGCCGGTTTTTCAGTGACCGCTTCAGCTGGTGAGGCTGTATTGAAGTCGGTTATGCTCAAAAATAACACTCATAAATTAAAAAAAGTCAGGGTGCGCAATCACAGTGAACTCGACAAGGCACTGGACCTGGCAGCAAGGGATTCGCATTCGGCCATTGTGATTACCTGCCATCCGCCGACAAACAAATGGTGTGCCGGGGAGTTTCAAACAAAATGTACTGATGCTGGCGGCGGTTTAAGCACAGAGCCAGACGGCGGCATTGCGTGCAGCAATGATAATTATTGAACCGTGAGATAAAAAACCATAAGAGGAGGTTGGTGAAAAATGACTCACATTTGTCACCGGCCTCTGATTTGGTCTGTGATATGCCTTTAGCCCGCATTTCTCACCGGACTTCGTGGCGAGACGGTTAAAGGATGCGTCCTGTATGGGTTTTACGACCAAAGGCCGGCATTATGTTATCAGCATATGTGCCGGCACAAGGGCCCACAGGCATCGTTGACACTATCTCGCGGACCCTGACCGAGTAAAATGCCCACAGGGCGTGGCAAGGGACCGTCGCAGTAGTAGGGTGGTGAGAAATGCGGGTTAGTTTAATGCAGGGCTCCCCTCGCTTATCAGCCTCAATAGAAATGTTTCGTGTCTGAGAGTGCGGGTGCAATCGAATAAAGTCTGACTGATTGAATAGATTTTATTTAAACTAAGACAATAAGTGATGAGATAAACAGAACTGCACTTATTCGAACCAGGGATGTACCTGCCGAGTTTATTTTTCTTGGATGAATCAATCCGTAGCAAAAAATCAATCCCATTACAGATGTAATTAAAAGAAAAATTCCTGTGAATATTTTGATTACATTTAACATCTTACACCCCGTTAATAATTTTTATTATCTACAGCTTACTATTAACATCGTTACAAATGCAACGTAATTAATGCACATTTTACAAGTTTTTACTTTTATATACCGATACGAAAATAATCGGGTTATATTAGCTTGACCGGTAATTTAAGCCGATCTCACGTGCTGATAACGTCGTGAAAAACAGGATGCCTGTGATTCTCCGCAAAAATTTAAAAGATGTGATAAATTTCACAGAATTAATAATTAAAATAGTAGCAAATGATAAATGTTAAGAGAAAAAGATGAGTCGTTCGACCACAGGTTGCTGTCTCGTCACTCTTATTCAGGCTTCATCACTAAGTAATAGAAAACACGGATGGAGGTTTAAATGTTGTGCTTGTTCTTTTTACCGCTCTCAATAGATGAAAGAACACAACCAGTGTTGTTCTAATACCAATTAAAGAAATGCGTGGCGCTGTCGCTGGTGCCGAACAGCGGATTTAGCAAAATAACAATCCGTAAATTCAAAAATATCTAACATCAGAATTCGCAAAATACAGTGATCGATTTTCCACAATCACAAATAATAAACATGGTGTGCCGAGAAATATTTGATAGTACCAGCCGATCATGGGCTTCTATGCGTAAACAATAAGCGCCTGCCATGACAGCGCTAAATGAAGTTCCTGTGGCGGCTGATTCAGATCAATTTGTGCAAACAATAATTCAGGCCACAGCCGAAACTTATGCACGTACCTATAAACTCGATACGCGACGTTCAATCCCTGCACGTTGCAGCATTCGCGCGGAAATTTCTTCGATGGACAGCTGTGTAGTGTCGATATACGGAATCCGGTGCTGGCGATAAAGCATTTCCGCCTGGCGGAGTTCATCGATACAATTTCTAAGGTTGGCATAGTGGCTGTTTGGCTTTCGTTCGTTTCTAATTTCGGCCAAACGCCCGGCACGAATTGTCAGGCCAAATAATTTCTTTTTGTGGCTGACCAGTGCAGCAGGTAATGTAATGGATTCCAAATCATCGGGGATCAGCGGATAATTTGCGGCTTTAATGCCAAACTGCATGCCAAGATAGACGCTCGAGGGCGTTTTTCCTGTGCGCGATACGCCGATCAGGATAATGTCTGCGTCGCTGTATCGATGCACTTGCATGCCGTCGTCATTGGCAAGCGCATAGTGTATTGCCTCAATACGCTGCATATAGGCCTTGTCGACAGAATGACCGTTTTCATTAAAGATTGCGGGGTGACCGACTGTGTGCGACGAATGGACGCCCAGTTCCTTTTCCAACGGTTCGAGAAAAGTTGAAAAAATATCGATGTGGAAAGAATCCGTTTGCTTGATGATTTGGCTCACTTCGCTGTCAACGATTGTATCGATTACAAGCGGCCGGTCTGGCAGCTTTTTCGCTTCCCGGTTTATCTCGGACGCGACACGTTGGGCTTTTTCCGGCGTATCAATGAACGGTTTTGTCACACTTTCAAAACGAATCTGGGTGAACTGTGTCAACAAACTGCGCCCAAGGTTTTCGGCCGTCATGCCGGTACTGTCAGAGAGAAAAAATACTTTTCGTTTCATATTTGTCTGGTTTCGCAGTCGTCTTATAAGCAAGATAGTAGTGGAAATTAATAGTTATGGAAACCACCATAGCCAGGCGACGATCCCGGGTATCAACGCGCTGGCTCATGTTCATGTTATCATTCGCCATTAAAATTCGGGCATATATATATACTAACTTTTTGCATATTAAACAAGAGAACAATACCTTGGATACCTACATCATAACCTTAGATCAGCTTACTATAAACGACGTTGAAAGCGTCGGTGGTAAAAACGCCTCACTCGGCGAAATGATTGGCAACCTCAGCGCACTGGGTGTCTCGGTGCCGAACGGATTTGCGACCACTGCCCGGGCCTACCGCGAGTTTTTGGCAACCGGCGGGCTCGATAAACGCATTAACGAGCGGCTGAATGCAACAGACGTTGACAACATTAGTGCGTTGACATCCGCCGGCGCTGATATTCGACGCTGGATTATCGAAACGCCTTTTCAAAAGGCATTTGATAACGCCCTCGAAGCGGCCTTTACCGCCATGCAGGACGGTAATCACGACCTGAAAGTCGCGGTGCGGTCATCTGCGACAGCCGAAGACCTCCCGGACGCTTCATTTGCAGGCCAGCAGGAAACATTTTTAAATATCGAAGGTTTGGCTGCGGTCAAGTACGCGGTTCACCAGGTGTTTGCCTCGTTATTCAATGACCGCGCGATATCGTATCGCGTTCACCAGGGTTATGCACATGAGCATGTGGCTCTGTCCGCAGGTATTCAACGCATGGTTCGAAGTGAAACGGGATCGGCAGGGGTTATGTTTACGCTCGATACCGAATCCGGTTTTGATAAAGTCGTGTTCATCACCGCCTCCTACGGCCTGGGTGAAACAGTGGTACAGGGGTCGGTCAATCCTGATGAGTTTTATGTACACAAACCCACCCTTCGGGCCGGCCGGCCGGCTATTGTGCGCCGCAGTCTGGGCAGCAAACTGATTAAAATGGTTTACTCTGGGCAGGCCACCGCCGGCAAATCAGTTAGCGTCGTCGATGTAGACAGGGCGGACCGGCAGTCGTTTTCAATATCTGACCAGGAGGTTGAGGAACTGGCGAGGCAGGCGTTGGTGATCGAAGAGCACTACGGACGGCCGATGGATGTCGAGTGGGCGAAAGACGGTGATGACGGGCGGCTCTATATTTTACAGGCTCGGCCCGAAACGGCCGCCAGCCAGTCGGATAAAAACGTTAAGGTATCCTACAAGCTGAACGAATCCGGCAGGATCCTGGTTGAAGGCCGCTCGATTGGCCAGCGCATTGCCAGCGGTAAAGTCAGAAAGGTAATGGGTATCGATGAGATGAACAGCGTTGAGGAAGGCGACATCCTGGTTACGGACATGACTGACCCTGACTGGGAACCGGTCATGAAGCGTGCAGCCGCCATTGTCACAAATCGTGGCGGACGCACCTGCCATGCTGCCATTATTGCACGTGAGCTGGGCATTGCCGCCATTGTGGGATGTGGTGATGCAACCGAGCGCCTGGCTGACACCGCCCCGGTGACAGTCTCCTGCGCCGAGGGTCACACAGGCTATGTATATGCCGGTGAGCTGAATTTTGAAATGCATACCACCCAGCTGGATAAGATGCCGGATATTCCATTTAAGATCATGCAGAATGTCGGCAATCCTGACAGGGCATTTACGTTCGCGCAACTGCCGCACGAGGGTATTGGCCTGGCTCGGCTTGAGTTTATTATCAGCAGCATGATTGGCGTGCACCCCAAGGCACTGATCGAGTATGACAGGCAGTCGACCGACGTGAAAGCGATCATCGATGAATACATGGCGGGCTATGATTCACCAACTGGCTTCTTCGTCAAAAAACTGGCCGAGGGTGTTGCCACCCTGGCATGCGCGTTCAGTCCCAAGCGCGTGATCGTTCGCATGTCTGACTTTAAATCCAACGAATATGCGCATATGGTCGGCGGGCATGATTACGAACCGGATGAAGAGAATCCCATGCTGGGCTTTCGGGGTGCATCGCGCTACATTGCATCGAGCATGCAGGACTGTTTTGAAATGGAGTGCCAGGCACTCAAGTACGTGCGCGATGAGATGGGATTGACCAATGTTGAAATCATGATTCCGTTTGTGCGCACCACGCACGAAGCGGCACAGGTCATCGAGTTGCTTGAGAAAAATGGTTTAAAGCGCGGTGAGAATGGCCTGAAGGTAATCATGATGTGTGAACTGCCCTCAAATGCGCTGCTGGCAGAGGAATTCCTGGATTATTTTGACGGCTTTTCAATCGGCTCAAACGATATGACACAGCTCACGCTGGGGGTGGACAGGGATTCGGAGATAATCTCGCATCTGTTCGATGAGCGCGATCCGGCGATCAAAAAAATACTGTCAATGGCCATCAAGGCCTGTAACAAAGCCGGTAAATATGTCGGCATCTGCGGCCAGGGACCGTCCGATCATCCGGAGCTGGCGGAATGGCTGTTTGACCAGGGGATCGACTCGGTTTCGCTGAATCCCGATTCCGTGATCGAGACCTGGGAGCGTCTGGCTGGACGTAAGAACCAGCGGCAATAAATGTAAAAATCCGGACTTAACCCGTCAGATATCACAATCGAGGCTCGATCAAGTCTGACATTGACTGTACTAAACTGCTCTAAATATACATTCGGTCCTCTCTCTGAAATACCCTTAACCCGCAATTCTCACCACCCTACTACTGCGACGGTCCCTTGCCACGCCCTGTGGGCATTTTACTTGGTCAGGGTCCTCGACATAGTGTCAACCATGCCTGCGGGCCCTTTGGTCGTCAAAGCCATACAGGCCGCATCCTTTAACCGTCTCGCTACGAAGCCCGTTGAGAAATGCGGGCTAAGATTCATAGGTCTTGAATGCATGGGCACCAAAGTTTCTTCGACCCTGATCAAAAATGGCTGCCAATTGACAGAGCTGTACCCCATAGTTAGGACAGTTAATTAAAGATTTAAGAAGTTATTTTCTGTTTTTTTTAGATTTCAAATTTTATAATTTTAATTGTAATTGAGGAACAGAAAATGAGTCAAAAAAGACGTAATCACTCTCCACAGTTTAAAGCCAAGATAGGTGAAATCACGATGGAGAATGATTTTTGTCCAAAGCGCTCGGTCGTTAAGCAAGCCTGAGCGCAAGGCAATGATTAATCGAGATCATGAATTATCGTTAGTGAAACAATGCCGTGTGCCGGATATTGCGCGATCCGGTATTTACTATGAGTCTAATGCGTTTGATTGATGAAATTCATCTGGCTAAACCTTATCTGGGTATTCGCCGGATAAAGGATGCCTTATGGACTGTGGTATAGGCGATATCCTCGTAAAAACTTTTTTATTGCCTGTTACTGACTCTGAGATGTCGGTATTTAATTTTTATGGGATTTAACTCAATATGAGAGAGTGTTGTGTGTCATCTCTGTGGACAAAAGGAAAATAGATAAATTAAAGGGAGAAAATCCCTCATAATTAGCTTAGCTAAATGTAGTTGGCAACAAATATGTCGAAGCTCGTATTATTTAACAAGCCATTCCAGGTTCTCAGTCAGTTTTCACCCTCCGGTGGCAAGCGGACTCTGGTAGATTATATTGATAT
>JAHEKD010000484.1 GCA_024638545.1 Gammaproteobacteria bacterium | reverse complement strand
TCCCGGGTATTCTGCCAGGAGATATCGGCTATTGCCTGATCCAGGCCTGCTACACGCTTCAGGTCGGCATCATGCAGCACGATAATTGTCCCGTCTGCACTTTCCTGAACGTCAACCTCGATATAGTCTGCAGATTCCTCAATTGCAAGATTAATTGCCGCCATGGTGTTTTCAGGTGCTGCCAGTGAACTGCCCCGGTGAGCAATGGTGAGGACATCGGTATTGAGGTTAACTGGCTCGAGTAGAAACCATGTGGAGCTGATGTCCAGGATAAAAGCTGACAGTCCGAGGCCCCACCAGGCTGTCACTGGCAGTTGCTTAACCCGGGTGATGACGCTGTCGGGCGCCTCGCCGGCCACGGATGCAACCGTATGATCGCCTGTTACAATCAGGTAAATCCTCACGATAACGGCATTCAGTGAAACCAGGATGATAAAAGAAACGGCCAGTGCGACAAATCCATTTATTACCACAATCAAGCCCATGAGCGCGACGGTTGCCATAAGGTTAGTTTGGAATGACATGATCAGTCCAATTAACCAGTTTCCGAATAAACCCAGCATCGCTGTGATCATCACCACAGACAGGACCCAGAAGAGGATAATAAAGCTGATTTTGTTCCGCCGGCCCGCAACCAGCCGCCTGCTTTGCTTAAGGCACATTACCGGGGGCAGTCTTTTAAAAAGTAACAGTGGAACTGCCAGTACCCAGTCGGTAAAAAGATAGAGGTAAATAACGAACAGGACGAGCAGGAAACTTCCCACTATGGTGATTGCCCTTATGAACTCAGGCGGCTTTTCTGCCAGATAGAAATTGATATCAAACTCAGTGATCAGCGGCAGTGCGAAAAAGGCAATGCCTGCAAGAAATGGCGTGGCTATGGCCAGCATAATGCTGACAATGATAGTGATGAGTAATGCAATTTGAGGCAGCCGATAGAGTGTGGCAACAAGCGTGGGCAGAATGCTTGCCTGACCGCTGTTAATCTGACTGAGTAGTATCCGCATAAAGCCGGCGGATGAGATGATCGCAATTGCCAGGAAAACGACCAGCAACAGCAGCAGTGAGAAAATACCGAATCCGGACAGCAGGAAAGCCGCTATCTCCATGTCGCTGAGAACACTCTTTCCCGTCGATGCGACGAGTCTTCCGAACAGCCAGGCTAGCAGCGGGGTGAATACCAGTGCTGATACTGCGGCAACAATAAGTTCAAAACCGAGCAATGGCAAAAATGCAGCCCGTATGTCACTTGCTGCCTGCCGAATAGCGACGCTTATTCTTGTTATCATCATTGTACAATTTTATAGCAAATTCCGACATTAAGGCCCTGATCTGCCGCGGGCTAGCTATCAGGATGGCCCGTGTCCAAGGGGCGTGAATTTATAAACCCACCCGGCAAAACGCGATTTTGAACGTTTTTTCCCGGTTCTCATAGCAGATTTACGCTCGTCATTCAATCTTGTATTGTCCTCTATTTGTCCTCTATACTAAAGGCATGACTTCTTCGCCCGGACATAACATCCTCAAATTCATCAGCGATTATATTGATGTCAAGGGCTTCAGCCCGACGTTGACGGAAATAAAAGAGGGCATAGGGTATAAATCAAGGGGCACAACTTACCGTTACGTATGTCAGCTTGTAGACAAAGGATTGTTAGTTAATCGCAAAAATGAAAAACGCGGTTTGCGACTAGCGAGGCCTGCGGATTTTCAGCCATTAATGGGTCAGATCGTCGCGGGCAGCCCCCTTGAGGCCATTCCGGAGCCGGATCAGATCAATTTCCTGGATAAGTTTAAAATACCCGGGCTCTACTGGCTTAAAGTCAGCGAGGAATGTGGTGATTCGATGATTGAAGTCAATATCAATCCGGGTGATTATGTCGGGATTAAGCCGGCTCAACAGGCAAAAAACAGTGATATTGTTGTTGCGTTGATCGATCAGCATGAGGCAACGCTCAAAACTTTTTATCAATGTAAAAGCTATATCGAACTAAGGCCTGAAAATCGTAACTACAAACCGCAGCGTTATGCGCATGACCGGGTAGAAATACAGGGTATACATAAAATCACGGTGTCGTTCAGATAATGCCCTGTTGGGATCGAGCTATTATTCATGTAGATATGAACGCTTTTTTTGCTTCTGTTGAGCAACGGGATTATCCACAGCTCAAAGGCCGGCCCGTTGGTGTTACCAATGGGTTAACAGGAACCTGTGTCATAACCAGTTCGTACGAAGCGAGAGAGTATGGCGTCAGGACCGGAATGCGAGTGAAGGAAGCGAAACAGATTTGCCCCGGATTCATTCAGTGTCCTGCCCGACCTGAAGTCTACGCTCAAACCTCGACGACAATAATGGAAAGCTTCCTGAATATTACGCCTGATGTTGAAGTGTTTTCGTGCGATGAGGCTTTTCTTGACATCACCAGGGTGCAAAAACTACACGGTGGTGACCCGATTGACATTGCGCGAAAGGTCAAGCAGCACGTTTACACTGTTTCAGGTGTCAAATGCTCAGTCGGCCTGAGTGGTGACAAGACGACGTCAAAGTATGCGGCCAAGTTAGAAAAGCCTGACGGTTTTACCGTCATCGAACCCTGGAATGCGGCCGGAGCGCTCGCAAATGCGCCGGTGACAGCCTTATGCGGTGTGAGTAAAGGGATTGGTCGATTTTTAGCTGATCATGGCGTTTTTAATTGTGGTGATATGCGAAGAATTCCGGTAAGTGTGCTGGGCGGGCGTTTTGGTAATCCGGGGCGCCGTATTTGGCTAATGGCCCAGGGCGCTGATCCTGAGCCGGTCAAACTGGAAGTTGCCGCTCCCAAGTCGATTGCTCATGGTAAAGTCATGCCACCTAACACAAGGGATAAAGATCAGATCATTATGTATCTTGAGCACATGTCCTGTAAGGTCGGTGCAAGGTTACGTAAGAATGATTTGGAGGCATCTGTTTTTTTGTTCGGGATACGTACGCCAGATAATGAAAGAGGGTGGTTATCAGCTAAATACAGGCATAATCCAGCTACTCAGGACACCAAAGTGATTATCAGCCTGGCCATGCAGTTCATTAATGCAAGTTATCGAAAT
>JAHEKD010000021.1:8969-12386 GCA_024638545.1 Gammaproteobacteria bacterium | reverse complement strand
AAACTCAACCAGATCGGCAGGCACAAATTCTTCACGAGGCACTCTACTGACAGCATCAAGCACGGTCCGGTCATGCAAACCACGAGCAGCCAGCTGGTGATCTATCATTTTTTTTCTTAAATATTCGAAATTACCCATCATGAACTCCCGACACCAGGCACTGAATTTGCGAAATTACATATTATCGTTGATTAATACAATCACCGTCTTTATGTGGCCGTTATCAGCACTCATTTATGCCTGAATTATGCGCACGCCGTGTTCGATTGCCTGGATACAAATGAACACAAACAGCATTGGCTATCTTTTCGCTCTCACCGGCACCATGCTGATACCACCTCGCTACTATTTCCGGAAACAAAAAGACTTTATCCTATTAATGAGCGGGCTATCTTGACCTTAGTCAAATAAGTAGAGTTTTCAGCCCGCATTTCTCACCGGACTTCGTAGCGAGACGGTTAAAGGATGCGTCCTGTATGGGTTTTACGACCAAAGGCCGGCATTATGTTATCAGCATATGTGCCGGCACAAGGGCTCGCAGGCATAGTTGACACTGTGTCGAGGACCCTGACCGAGTAAAATGCCCACAGGGCGTGGCATGGGACCGTCGCAGTAGTAGGGTGGTGAGAAATGCGGGCTAGAACCAGCATTGTGGTTCTGCTATTGACGAACATCAATATAAAGATCAGCAAAACAGTGTATTGTAGGAAAAATGAGGAGAGTGCGCAGAAACAATGTTGGCCGTTTAACCAGAAATTCAGTCGCCCTGATTCTTGCAGGCGGCCGTGGATCGAGATTGCATGAATTAACCGCGTGGCGGGCCAAACCCGCTGTCTTTTTCGGGGGTAAATTTAGAATCATCGATTTTACCCTGTCAAATTGCGTAAATTCGGGTATACACCGGATTGGCGTTCTCACCCAATATAAATCCCATTCACTAATTCGACACCTGTTTAATGGATGGAATATACACCCGACCATGCAAGGCAAATTTATTGAGATATTACCTGCATCACAGCGCACCGGTAGCGGCTGGTATTCTGGCACAGCCGATGCCGTCTACCAGAATCTTGACATAATTCGTTATTACAATCCTGATTTTACAATAGTGCTCTCAAGTGATCATGTTTATAAAATGGACTACGGTGAATGGCTTCTCTATCATCATAAAAATGAGGCTGACATGACTATTGCCTGTGTCACCATGGATTCGAAGCGGGCCAGTCGCTACGGCGTGCCAAAAGTCGACGCAGGCAGCCCAAGAATCCTTGATTTTCAGGAAAAGCAGGAAAAGCCAGCTCAGATTCCCGGTGATGCAGGCAAATCATTAATTTCGATGGGAAATTATATTTTTCGTACGGAGTTTCTATGTGACATTCTGGTTGCAGATGCAAATAATATTGAATCTAGCCATGATTTCGGGAAAGACATTATTCCTGCATCAATTAAAAGCAACAAAGTGCTCATATATCCTTTTTTCGACTCACAAAACAATAATCATTACTGGAGAGATGTGGGCACACTGGACTCTTTCTGGCATGCAAACTTAGAACTGTTAGACATTGAGCCTGAACTTAATATTTATGATAATGAATGGCCAATTATGACTTACCAAAAACAACTCCCGCCAACTAAATTCATATTTGAAGAAGAATACAGAACCGGCACGGCAGTCAACTCCATGATTGCAGACGGCTGTATTATCTCCGGTGCAAAAATCCGGCGTTCACTGCTGAATTCAAATGTGCACGTCAGCTCATTTTCATTGATCGAGAATTCAATAATAATGCCTGATGTGAAAATTAATCGAAATTGCACAATTAACAACGCCATTATTGATCGAGGTTGTGTGATACCCGAGCATAGCCAGATCGGGATTGACCTGGAAAGAGACAGGCAATATTACCGTGTCAGTGATAAAGGTATTGTACTGGTTACGCCTGAAATGCTTGACCAGCCGATACGTCGCCACATTTAAGATTCTTTGTTGCCCGGGATGTCACACAAGTGGTGCTAATCCATCAACATACTCTGACAATCTCCCCCAATCTCGGTTGATTTATGGCTGCTGCAATATTACTTTTACAGATGATATTTGCTGCTACATTAACAGGCAAAATACGATTTTATGAAAGCGACTGATAATCTGCATGACATAGTATTAACTAAATGATGAAACATTGACTTTAATCAAGCATTCACCTGTATTGATACCCTATATTTATCTTTAAGCGAAGAGATGAAGCAGCGTAATGTTTCTATTGCGAAGAGGTGTCTATTTGATCAACGCAGTGATATTAAAGCGTCATTCAAATTCTAGAATAATAACGTTATTGCATAGACCATCTGCCTGTTTAAGAATTTTGCTGTGTATCTGATATCTGCACAGTCGCTAATGAATAATAAAACGAGTCCTGTTTGCAGAACCAGTGCATGGTGTCATTGCGCTGGCTACTGGTGTGATTACTGACAATATTAGAATTACCAATCACCCATGGGCATTTTAATGTGGAAATTGAAAGAGACTTGAGATATTACAAACTTAAGATTATTAACAAGATTACTGCACGGACACTGGCTATTGCCTTTTTGAAGCCAGAATTTACAATTAAAACAGCAAGGGTCTCGTGGCAGGTGGAATAATGAAACTAAAATTGTCACAATTGAGTGGGTCAACATTAACTTCCATCGCGGTGATTACCAGCACTATTTGCGCCGGGATTATTCTTGTTATGCTGATCAGCATTTTAAATCTGCAAAGTCAGATACAAAACCTGCTTCTATGGATCAACGAGAAAGGCTTTTGGGCGCCCGCTGTCTTTATACTGATAGACATCATCGTGGTCGTGTTTCTGTTACCAGGGGTTTTTGTAACGATGGGAGCAGGCTTTCTGTTTGGCGTAATCAAGGGCTCAATATATGTTGTTATTGCAACTACTACCGGCGCCGTGATTTCCTTTATCGTCGCGCGATACCTTTTCAAAAATAAAACGGCGGATTATTTTCTTTCTCATCCAAAACTTTTATTCATTAATCAACTGCTTGATGCCGATGGCTGGAAGATAATATTAATGACTCGATTAATTCCCTTTTTCCCTTTCAAACTTTCAAATTATTTGTTTGGATTAACAAAATTCAGACTGCATAGTTTCTTTATCGGCACCTTCCTGGGAATCTGGCCAATCACCATATTTAATGTTTATGTTGGCTCTCTGGCAATGAATTTATCCAGACTCGGAGAGATTCCGGAATCCAGGTCAAATTGGCAGCTATATCTGTATATAGCTGGATTTATTGTTTGCATTTTCTCATTAACTTACATTGGACGTCACGCCAAAAAGGCGCTGGATAAGTATGCTGCGGAAAACAAGACCGGCAAGCAAGACGGAGAAGAGAATGAAGTTTAACTGGTTACCA